>JAZNQK010000038.1:0-4014 GCA_045590135.1 Faecousia sp. | reverse complement strand
GCGGACACGAACCCGACCGCCGCCGGTGGCGGAGTCAAGGGAGGGTGCAGTGTGTGCCGCGGTCAGCAACCGACGCTGGTGTTTACACCAAGGAGGATGCTGGGAACCGCAAACGGATACTCGCCGTCAAACTGAAATTTGACAAAATAAAACACCGGCTGCACCGTTGGGTGCAGCCGGGCCAGGTTATGTTTTCTTTATAAATTTTTCCTTACACTTGGGGCAGGTAATGGATATCTTCCCCTTGCCCCGGGGAACCCGGATCTGCTGACGGCAGCGGGGACAGTCAAAATACCGATGCTGCCGATCCTTTATCTGCTCCAGCAGCTGCAGATATTTCCGATTCTCCCGGTAACGCTTGTAGGTGTTAAATGACAGCGCCCGGAAGATCGCCCAAAACATCAGCACATAGGACAAAAGGATCAACAATCCGTTCACCAGTGGGATATGCAGCAGCATCGCCAGCACGCACGCAACAACACCTGCACCTAAGATCGCCATATTCAGTTTGTCATTGCCGTAACGGCCATACATAAACCGGCGCAGCGCATCTGATAGCCGGGTAAAAAGTTTTCTCATACAAAGCCCCTTTGTTTTACTGCCTTTATTATATTGCAAAAATCCGGGATTTCAACGCAGAATGCCGATTGTTTACGGTAAATTCAAAATTAGGCTCTGCCAGAATTTTGCCCCTTCCTCCAGGATGCCGGGATCAAAATCGAAATCCGCTGCGTGCAGGGCAGATGTCTGTCCTGTTCCCAGGAAAAAGAACACACCGCCAATGCGCTGCTGATAGAAGGAAAAATCCTCTGTGATCATACTGGGCTTTTCCAGCATATTTACCTGTGTGATCTGCTGCACCCTTTCCAGAAGTCCGGGGTCATTATAAACCGGCGGGTATCCCTGGCTGATATGCAGGGAAGCTTTACATCCAAAGCCCTCCTCAATTTCCCGGCACAGCTCCTGCAGCCCCTGGCGCAGAGCTTCAAAGGTCTCATCCCGGAAGGTACGCATCGTACCCTCTAACCGGGTATAGCCGGAGATCGCATTGCGGACACTGCCGCTTTCCATCTTGCCGAAGCTCAGCAGCCGCGGCTCGTTTTTAGGCAGCGATTTTTCCAGCGCTGCTGCCTTTTGATAAAAAGCAACACCGGCAGCCATAGCATCGATACCTTGCTCCGCCTTTGCAACATGGGCGCTGCGGCCAAAAAACTCCACAGTCACTTCACAGGAGCGGCTGAGCATTTCCCCGGGCCGGGTGTAAATACTGCCAGCCGGCAGCTGCGGCCACAGATGCATACCGAAAACCGCTTTTACTTGATATTTTTCAAGAATGCCGGTATCGCAAAGCGCCTTTGCGCCGCCATCCGTCTCCTCTGCACCCTGAAAGATCAGCAAAACATTGTGCTTTGGCGCAGCACCTTCGTCTAAATACCGGGCAAGCTCCAAAAGCATTGCCATATGGCCGTCGTGCCCGCAAGCATGCATCTGACCGGGATGTATGGATGCAAAAGGCAAATTTGTCTGTTCCTCAATGGGAAGTCCGTCTGCATCAGACCGGACGGCAACGGCATCGTCCGCGCCAAAGTCAAACCAGGCGCACAGGCAGCAAGGCGTAGGCATAAAGACCTGACAGTGCAATGCACACAGCTGCTGGCGCAAATAGTCAAATGTCTTCGGCAGTTGATGACCCAATTCCGGAATGCGGTGCAGCGCCTGCCTGTCGCGTATGATCTGCATAGACTCACCTCCTCATTATTAAAAACCATTATACGGCATTTTATGGGCGGTGTCAATTTCACCTTGCGTTTATGTGGCGAAGATGCTATGATTGACAAAAAGGAAGGAGTGTGGCTATGGACGCACAGCAAATTATTGAATATATCCGCACCTCGGAGAAAAAAACACCGGTAAAGGTATATGTTTGGGAAAAAGAACCGGTGGCATTCCCCCTTTGCCGGGAGTTTCCGGCAGGAAGCGGCTGCAAGATCGTGTTCGGTGACTGGAAGGATGTAGCCCCGGTGCTGCAAGAAAATGCAGATCGGTTTATCCATCTGGAAATCGAGAACAACTGCCGCAACTCCGCCATCCCCATGTTGGATATGAAGGATATTCCCGCCCGGATCGAGCCCGGCGCAGTGATTCGGGAGCAAGTGCAGATCGGTAAAAATGCCGTGATCATGATGGGCGCGGTGATCAATATCGGCGCAATGATCGGTGACGGTACTATGATCGATATGGGCGCTATTTTAGGCGGCAGAGCCACTGTGGGTAAAAACTGCCACATCGGCGCAGGCGCTGTATTGGCAGGCGTGATCGAACCGGCATCGGCAACGCCGGTGGTGATCGAAGACGATGTGCTCGTGGGCGCGAATGCAGTGGTAATCGAAGGCTGCCGGGTAGGCAAGGGCGCCGTGGTGGCTGCCGGTGCGGTGGTGGTTTCCGATGTGGAGCCGGGCACCGTGGTTGCCGGCTGTCCTGCCAAAGTCATCAAACGCAAGGATGAAAAAACCGCCGGAAAAACTGCGTTGGTGGAGGCGTTGCGCCAGCTGTAACATTTTTAAGGAATAGGAATATCTTGGAATGAGCGGCAAAAACCGCTACATTTTCTCGGAGGTATTCTTTATGTGTAACAATGGCTGCTTTGGTGGGAACAACTGCTGGTGGATCATCATCCTGGTCCTGCTGTTCTGCTGCTGCGGGAACAACGGCACTTCTTACAACAACAACAGCTGCGGCTGCTGCTAAGCAAAAATAAAGGAGGGCATCCCGATAGGGATGCCCTTTCTGTCAAATCTCTTTCTTTTCCGGCAGCTTGCTGCGGCGGCGGCGGCGGCGCTGAGATGTGGGCCGGTCCTCCGGATCTGCCTTTTCCGCCCGGCGCTCATATGCCTGTGCTGCCTCTGAGGTGGCCTCATAGGTCAGCCGGCTGACCCGGACCGTACCGTCAGGCTGGTCAGAAAGCCGCACCCGGATCAAAAACTTCCCATGCTCCGGGCAGGCAGCAAGATCCATATACCGCTTTCCAGGCTGGGCAAACCACCGGGTGCCCTGCATCTGACGCTTACATACCGGACACTGATTTTCCTTGCCGGACATTGCATTCAGCGCAGTGCGCTTGTCCGCATAATCGTAAAACACCTTCCGGCTGATGCAGCCGGGCAGTTGGGCCCCGTGAAAACCGTTAACATGGCTTTTCAGCGCCTGATCATATTCTCTCGCGCCTTTTTCCAGATCCAGCCGGGCGCAGATCAGCGCCGTATGATAGGCATCGCCCAAGGCATCGTGGGCAGGACGGGTGGCCTCAATATCAAAGATCTCCATCGCGGTCTTCAACGCCTTTTGGGCGTTGGAGCCATCGGTCTGGGCATTAAAAATCATCTGGGCATTGTACCAGGTGCTCACCCAGCTGTCATCCAGTTCGTAAAGCTGCAGATTCTCCCGCAGGATCGTAATGTCATCAAAGCCCCAGGTCAGGAAAATCACATCCTCGCCGCACCAGGCGCGAAACCGCCGGATCGCCTCTGCCATCGGCACGCCCTCTTCCCGCAGCTGGGATTCCTTGATGCCGGTGAGCTTGCTGACTCTGCGGTTCAACCGACGGTAGAATTTCGGTTTTATCAGCACCTGGAATTCATCAGCCACCTGCCGGTCCTGGGTAACGCGCACCGCGCCGATCTGCAAGATCTCGCCCCGGATCTGTACCGGCAGCACTTTTTTTGCAGAGGGCGAGCCGGGCCAAGGCTGATTCCACTCCATATCCAAAACGATGTAATCCATTGCATAACCTCAGTTCTTACATTGTAGGTTTATCATACCACATACCACACCAATGTGTAAACACCCAAATTCCGGCTTGACGGGCAGTGCAACCCCCGTTGTCATTGCGAACCAGTGACCGTGTCACTGGTGTGGCAATCTAAAAATGCTGTGTCTACAGTAGATTCCCACGCCAGTGTGCGCACTGGCTCGGAATGACAGTTTAGTTTGAACAGTTCGTCAAACTGAAATTTG
>JAZNQK010000037.1:0-6829 GCA_045590135.1 Faecousia sp. | reverse complement strand
CTTCGGTGCGTACCGAACCGCATCTGCGGTGGTAGGGCACTACACGCAAGCGAAAGATAATTCGCTGAGCCTATAGGCTCAGCTGGTAATAGGCCCTAAGGGGGCCTGTGCATACCACCGGCACGGCCGGTGGTTATGATTTTTGCTTTTTCTTTTTGGCATTTTCCCGGAGTTTTTGTTTATAGCCGGAAGGTGACACGCCGTAACGGTTCTGAAATGCCCGGTTAAAGGTGCGGATGCTGGGAAAGCCGCTTTTTTCCACGATCTCACCGATGGTATATTCTCCTGTTTCCAAAAGCCGTGCTGCCTCTGCCGAGCGCAGAGCGTTGATGTAGTCAGTAAAACTGACATTTATCTGCTGATTGAAAGTATGAGAAATGCAGCTTCGACTTAAAAACAGTGCCTTCGCAACCGTTTCCACGCTGATATTTTCTTTATAGTGATTCATACAGTATTGCAGCATCCGGCTTGCATTCTGACTGGTCAGCTCGTTTTTATCGAACACCAATTGCTTGCGTAGCTTGCCGAAAAACGCAATCAAAAGACCGGTCACTACCTGCAGATCAGAGGCAGCATATTCTGCATATGCCATCCGCAGCAAACTCCAAAGATCGTCTGCACAATCCGTTTCCAAAAGCGGCACGATTGGCGCATTTTCAGATAGGAACTTGCCGATATCACCCAAAAGAGTGGGATTGATGATGATCACGCCACCATCCAGGTCCATACTGCTGTTGGTGTAGGAATGCACCTGATTGGGGCAGACAAGAAAAATACTGCCCCTTTGCAGATCATAGGTCTTGCCGTCAACTTGCGCCCGCAGGATGCCTTGCTGCAGGCATATCAGTTCGATATCGCCGTGAACATGGGGCGGAAAATCCCGGTCTGCGCCCCAATGCAAACGAATACCTGGGTTGGCTTCTCTGAATATTTTGTCCATAAACACACCTCTTTTGCACAATGTGGCTGAAACAAAGCATTATTTATCTTGCAGTGTAGCACAAAATTTCCTATAATACAAGTAATAAATAAAGGGGGTGTACCGTATGAACGAGAATAAGATCACCGGTTGCCAAAAACATATCGATCTGTCCAGATATGCTGCCACAGAAGGTATGGTGCTTTTGAAAAATGAAGGGAAAACACTGCCCTTTGCCCGGGGAACAAAAATTGCTCTGTTTGGACAAGCCTCTGTTGCCTATGTAAAAGGCGGCACCGGCAGCGGCGATGTCAATTGCGCCTATGTTCGCAGTATTTGCGAAGGCTTGCAGATGAAAGAAGCAGAGGGTAAGGTCAGCTTGTTTGCGCCTCTTGCGGATTTTTATAAAAAGCATGTTCAGGCAGAACAGCTGCTGGTCGAGGAGCAATTCGAGGCAATGCGGGCAAGAGGCAGAACCTGGGATCTTCCCCTTCATATTCGCAACCGAAAAGTGCGGGACAAGCTGCGGGATATTTTTATTAGAGAGCCGCAGCTTCCGGATGACCTGTTTGCGCAGGCGGCAGCCTTTGCGGATGCTGCTGTGGTGGTTATCAACCGCATTTCCGGAGAGGGCTATGACCGTGAGGACAGAAAGGGTGATTTCTGTTTGACGGATGGAGAAACGGCACTGATTGACCGGGTGGGCAAGACCTTCAAACGCTTTGTGGTTGTGCTGAACATCGGCGGTGTCATCGAAACAGACCGTTTTCTGCAGCCGGATGTGCAAGCACTGCTTCTTGGCTGGCAGGCAGGTATGGAAGGCGGTTTGGCTGTTGCAGACATTCTCTGCGGCGATGCCAATCCCTCCGGCAAGCTTGTCACAACCTTTGCAAAGCAGCTTTTGGATTACCCCAGTACAGAGCATTTTGAAGATGATGATTACTATGTGGAATATCTGGAAGATGTCTATGTGGGTTACCGCTATTTTGAGACCATACCCGGTATGGCGCAAAAGGTCAATTTTCCCTTCGGCTTCGGTCTTTCCTACACCACCTTCCGGTTAAGTGATATTTCCTGTGCAGAAGCAGGCGGCGTGATCACCGCTTCCGTCAAGGTCACCAATACCGGCGATCGTGCCGGCAGGGAAGTGGTGCAGCTGTATTACTGCGCCCCGCAAGGCAAGTTGGGTAAGCCTGCAAAGGAACTGGGCGCGTTCCAAAAGACAAAATTGCTGGCTCCCGGCGAGAGCCAGGAGCTGAAGCTGCAGCTCAAGGTTGCAGATATGGCAAGCTATGATGACCTGGGCAAGGTACAAAAGAGCGCTTATGTGCTGGAAAAGGGCGATTATGCTTTCCATATCGGCACATCTGTAAGAGATACCGTGAAAATGGAATTTCGATATGCCGAGGCAGCGGATACGGTGGTTGAGCAGTTGACAGCCAAGTGCGTACCTACCCAGCTGACCCGTCGCTTGCTGAGCGACGGTACTTATGAAAAGTTGCCTTTGGGTGTCAGCGCCCACCGCTTTGCGGAGCATCCTGCCCTGCAAGGTAAAGCACCGGAAGAGACGGTTATGTTTGACCGGGTAGGTAAGGATATCTCCATGGATGATTTTATCGCCCAGTTTACAGATTGGGAGCTGTGCGACTTTATGGGCGCATCTCCTGATAAGGGTGTTTCCAATACCCTGTGCTTCTCCGGATTGGAACGACTGGGTGTAGAGAGCGCAGCAACCGTTGATGGTCCTGCCGGTGTGCGTATCAATAAGGAATGGAACAGGCCGACCACGGCCTGGCCCTGCGCATCGCTCCTTGCCAGCACTTGGGATACAGACATTATGGAAGACATCGGCAGAGCCGGCGGCGCAGAGGTGAAGGAAAACGAGCTGCAGGTGTGGCTGACACCGGCGCTGAATATTCACCGGACGCCTCTGTGTGGCAGAAACTTCGAGTATTTTTCCGAAGATCCCTTTATTGCCGGCAAAATGGCAGCAGCAAAGGTAAGAGGTATGCAGGAAAATAAAGTTGCCTGCAGCATCAAGCACTTCGCAGCCAACAACCGGGAACAGTACCGGCATATCAATGATTCCCGGGTTTCCGAGAGAGCCCTGCGGGAAATCTACCTAAAAGGCTTTGAGATCTGCGTAAAGGAGTCAGACCCCTGGTCTGTTATGACTTCCTACAACCTGATCAACGGCATCCATGCCAGTGAATCTGCAGATCTGCTTGAGGGAATCCTGCGGCAGGAATGGGGCTTTGGCGGTATGGTGACTACGGACTGGGGCATTAAGAACGACCCGGTGGCGGAGGTAAAGGCCGGCAATGATATGAAAATGGAGATCGGCTACCCCGAGGACTTGTTTGCGGCGCTGCGCGATGGCACACTGACCAGAGGAGATATGGAAGCTTGTGCAAAGCGAATTCTGACAGTTTACCAACGGCTGTACAGCAATCAGTAAGGAAAAAACAAGCCCCCTGCAGAGCGTTTGCTCTGCAGGGGGTTCTTTATTTTATGAGATCCTTAATAACTTCCCCGGCGATGATCAGTCCGGCTACGGACGGCACAAAGCTGACGCTGCCCGGCAGGGCGCGTCTGCCCTCCGGCAGCTCCTCATTGGTGGCATTGAGATCAGAAGAAATGGGATCTTCTGTGGAAAACAGCACCTTCAAATGCTTAATACCTCGCTTGGCGCATTCCTTACGCATAATTCTTGCCAAGGGACATACGGAAGTCTTGGAAATGTCAGCGATCTGAAACTTGGTGGGATCCAATTTATTGCCGGTACCCATACAGCTGATAATGGGCACATTATTTGCCTTTGCCGTTTGTACCAAAGCCAGCTTTCCGGTGACGGTATCAATGGCGTCTACCACATAGTCATACTGAGAAAAATCAAATTCCTGCGCAGTTTCCTGCCGGAAAAAGGCTTTTTTTGCAGTTACCTGAATGCTTGGGTCAATATCCAGCACCCGCAGCCGGGCAGCTTCTGCCTTGTCCATCCCTACGGTGGAATGCATAGCCAAGATCTGCCGGTTAATATTGGTGGCGCTGATGGTATCGTGGTCTACAAGCTCCAGCGCGCCCACACCGCTGCGGGCAAGGGCCTCCACCACATAGCCGCCCACACCCCCAAGACCGAATACGGCAACCTTGGCATTTTTCAGTTTTTCCATTGCTGTCTTGCCTAACAGCAGCTCAGTGCGGGAAAACAGTTCCATAATTTCATACTCCTAAACTGTCATTTCTTCCATCCTAACACGGCAGATAAGCTCTGTCAACGAAAAAACCCATCAGAAAATCCGCGAAAATCACTTGCTATTTTTCGTATTTCTTATATAATAACAAGGTATTATGTTTTTTGCCCGGGGAGGGGAGTAGATATGGCGCAGACAGCCTTTGATAACGATCTGTATATTCAGAGCCAATCGGCGCATATCCGGGAGCGGATCGCCCAGTTCGGCGGAAAACTCTATCTGGAATTCGGCGGCAAGCTGTATGATGACAATCACGCTTCCCGTGTTCTGCCGGGCTTCCAGCCGGACAGCAAGCTGCGGATGCTGCTGCAGCTGAAGGAAAAGGTGGAGATGGTCATTGCCATCAATGCCGATGACATTGAAAAGAATAAGATCCGGGGCGACCTGGGTATTACCTACGACCGGGATGTGATCCGGCTGATCGACATCTTCCGCGGACTGGGCCTGTATGTCAGCAGCGTGGTGCTGACCCGTTTCAATGAACAGGCTACTGCAAAGGCATTTCAATCACGGTTGGAGACCTTGGGCATCAAGGTCTACCACCACTATGCCATTCCCGGTTATCCTGCCAACATCTCCCACATCGTCAGCGATGCCGGCTACGGAAAGAATGATTATATTGAGACCACCCGGGAGCTGGTGGTGGTCACCGCGCCGGGTCCCGGCAGCGGTAAGCTGGCTACCTGTATGAGCCAGCTGTACCACGAGCATAAGCGGGGCGTGCGGGCAGGCTATGCCAAGTTTGAGACCTTCCCGGTTTGGAATCTGCCGCTGAATCATCCGGTGAACCTTGCCTATGAGGCAGCCACCGCAGACCTGAGCGATGTGAATATGATCGATCCCTTCCATCTGGAAGCTTATAATGAAACTACCGTCAACTATAACCGGGATGTGGAAGCCTTCCCTGTGCTGGTGACTATGTTTGAACGGATCTTGGGTCAGTGCCCCTATAAATCTCCTACGGATATGGGCGTGAATATGGTGGGCAACTGTATTATTAACGATGAAGCCGCCTGCTATGCCTCCCGGCAGGAGATCCTGCGCAGGTACTATACTGCCCTGTGCGATCAGAAGCAGGGCAAAGCGACGGATGCGCAGGTATTCAAGCTGGAGCTGCTGATGAAAAAACCAGGGGTCGCCGCAGAGGATCGCCCGGTGGTAGCGCCGGCGCTGGCAAGGGCAGAGCAGACCGGTCTGCCTGCGGCTGCAATGGAGCTGCCGGACGGCAGTATCGTTACCGGCAAGACCTCGGACCTGTTGGGCGCTTGCGCAGCGCTGCTGCTCAACGCCTTGAAGCAGCTGGCAGGCTTGGATGACGGACTGCATCTCATCGCGCCGGAGGTCATCGATCCCATCCAGCATTTGAAGGTGGATCATTTGGGCAACCGCAATCCCCGCCTGCATACAGATGAGGTGCTCATTGCCCTGTCTATCTGCGCAGCTACCGATCCCAAGGCGGAAAAGGCAATGCAGCAGCTGCATAAGCTTCGCGGCTGCGATGTTCATTCCTCTGTGATCCTCTCTCCCGTGGACGAAAAGACCTTTAAGCGGCTGGGTGTCAACCTGACCTGTCAGCCGAGATTCAAAAATTGATATGGAAAATAAAAAGTTTTTACAGCAGGAAAAACGCTGGGTCTACCGGCTGCTGATGCTGATTGCCGGTTTTTACGGCGGCTACGCCATGCTGGTGCGGGGCGGCGCTTTCAGCAATGCCCAGACCGGTAATATCGTTTTGCTGATGATGTCCCTTGGGAAAGGGGAGTGGGGGAAGGCGGCGTACTATGTGATCCCCTTTGCGGCATATCTGGCGGGTACGGTTTTGTCTGAACTGCTGGTGACCCGGGACCGGGTCGCGGGCAGATTCCGCTGGAGCACGCTGCTGATTTTGTGCCAGCTGCTGCTGGTGGCGCTGATGGGTTTTATCCCGGCTGCAGCACCGCACCAGATCTGCCAGATCATCATCAATGTGATCTGCGCTATGCAGTTCAATACCTTCCGCCAGGCAGAGGGCTTTCCCATCACCACCACCTTCTGCACCAATAATGTCCGGCTGATGGGCGTTTATATGGCAGGGCTTTTCCGCAAGGATAACGATAAAAAAGAGCAGCGCAGCAAGCTGCTGTTCTATACGGAAATGGTGGCGTATTTTGCGCTGGGCGTGCTGATATCTACCGTTGCCTGCCGCGTTGTAAGCACATATGCCATCTGGCTGCTGCTGATCCCGCTGAGCGTACTGTCCGTAAGCCTTCTCCATGCAGACTTGAAAGATGAAATATCTGTTTAATGATCAAACAAGAGGTGAGCGCTCACCTCTTGTTTTTTTGTAAGAGAAAACCACCGGCAGTGCCGGTGGTTCCAAAAAGCTTTAGCTATGCCCAGTCCCGCCGCAGCGGCAAGCCTCCCCTGTGTAAGGGGAGGTGGGCAAAATCTTTGATTTTGCTCGGAGGGGTTGTTCTCATAGTGACAATCCCCCAGTCACCGCAATGCGGTGACAGCCCCCTTTACACAAGGGGGCCTTCGGTGCGTACCGAACCGCATCTGCGGTGGTAGGGCACTACACGCAAGCGAAAGATAATTCGCTGAGCCTATAGGCTCAGCTGGTAATAGGCCCTAAGGGGGCCTGTGCATACCACCGGCACGGCCGGTGGTTATGATT
>JAZNQK010000036.1:0-4564 GCA_045590135.1 Faecousia sp. | reverse complement strand
GAAGCCCCTCATCCGACCTCGCTTATGCTCGGCCACCTTCCCCCAGGGGAAGGCCCGACAAACCGGAATTTATTTTTGTGTTGCCTTTTCCCGGATCATTAAGATATAGAGCATACTGCTTAAGCGGTTCATACTCTGCAAAATATCCAGCCGGGTTGGGTTGCCGTCCCGATCCCGGAAGGTTGCTACCGCCTGCAGTTCCGCCGCCCGGGCAACACATCTTGCCCGGTTCAGCAGCAGCAAAAGCCCGGTATCCTCCGCAGACGGTTTAAAATGCGCTTGTCCATAGAAATCCTGCGGTCGGTGGGAATGGCTGCGCAGCTCCTGCGCCGTCAAGCCGCACAGTTTTTCCAGCCGCACCGGCTCATCCATTACCTCGCAGCTTAAAAGCTTCCCGGAAAAGGCCAAAAGTTCTTCCAGATCCTGCCGGATCGTTCCCTGGGCCGCCTGCTGACACAGCAAAAGCTCTGCCTGCAAGGAATCCATCGCCCCCCGGAAGGCGATCCGCGGATGCAGCTTGTCCACCAAAACATTTCCGCTTAAATGGGTCATATGCTCCGGCTTTTCCTTAACAAAGCCGCCGGTGAGCAGGGAAAAGGTATCCTGTTTTGCCTCCCGGGCAGAGAGTATGGCAATATGCTGCCCGGCAAGATAATCCCGGGCAGAGGCCGTCAGCTGATCCTTTTCCCCTAAATAAAACACCCGTTTTCCGTCCCGGTTGCGGATATTATCCTTAACTGTTTGCAGGGTATAAAGCATTATTTACCGGTCTGGGGCGTGTTCTGGCTCAGTCTGCCGTGGGGCAAAATGGCATCCACCTCTGTGTGGGGTCTTGCGATCACATGCACGCTGATCAGTTCGCCCACCTTTTCCGCAGCAGCTGCACCGGCATCGGTAGCCGCCTTCACTGCGCCTACATCACCGCGAACCATAACGGTGACCAGACCGCCGCCTACCTGCTCCTTACCCACCAGCTGCACATTGGCGGATTTCACCATGGCATCCGCTGCCTCAATAGCGCCGATGAGGCCCTTTGTTTCGATCATTCCCAAAGAATTTGTGTTCATAAAAATCGTCCTTTCCAATATTGAATCCAGCCTAAAGTAATGTTTGTAGGGGCGGTCATTGACCGCCCGGCCAATCCTTGCAACGCAATGATTGGGATTTTCGAAGAAAACAAATATTTATCGCCTTGCAGCGATGCGGTTTTGTTGCAAAACCGCGCGGGCGATTGATAATCGCCCCTACAGTCACATCTTGAAAGATTGGCAGACCGGAATTTACTTTAGTCTTTCCAAAATCTTTGCAGTTAACAGCTCTACCAGGTCATTGTTAATCGTGGGAGTCTGCGCTTTTTTATCCTCGCTGTCCCAGGCCACCCGACGGATGTTAATGAGATCCAGCGGAGAAATATTATTGGAGGTGGAGCTGCCACCCACTGCGCCGCAGCCAAGGGTCAGCGCCGGGAACAACCCGGTGGTAGCGCCGATGCCACCTAAGGCAGCCGGTGTATTCACCGGGAATCGGGAAACCGGCACCTGCAGCGCAAATTTTCTCACCACAGCCTCATCCCGGGTGTGCATAGCAAAGGTGTGACCGCTGCCTTCGTGGCGCAGCACCTCCACCGCCTTGACAAGCACCGCATCCTCGCTGTCCATCACGAAAAACGCCAGCACCGGACAAAGCTTTTCCATAGAATACGGTCTTGTAGGACCTGCCTCCTGCTCCCGGGCAACCAAAATCTTGGTATCCCCGGGCACCTGAAAGCCTGCCTTTTGCGCCAGTGTCAGCGCACTTTTTCCCACGATCTCCGGATTCAGCGCACCGGTGGGGCGAAACAGCAGCTTGGCAAGAGAACCCGCCTCTTGGGTATTCATAAAGTAGAAGCCACGCTTTTGTGCCGCGCTGCGTACCTGCTCGGCCATACTCTTTTCCACGATGATGCTCTGCTCCGAGGCGCAGACTGTGCCGTTATCAAAGGTTTTTGACCGCAAAATGCAGTCAATGGCGTGCTCCACATCTGCGCTGTGGTGGATATACGCCGGGCCATTGCCGGCGCCCACACCGATGGCAGGCTTGCCGGAGGAATAGGCTGCACGGACCATACCCGGGCCGCCGGTAGCCAAGATCAGCTTCACCTCCGGCACAGCCATCAATTCCTGACAGCCTGCCATAGACGGAATGCTCAAGCACGCTATGCTTCCTGCCGGCGCTCCGGCCTTTTGAGCTGCCTCCGCTACGATCTTTACCGCCCGCATCGTGCACGCGATCGCCTTTGGATGAGGCGAAAAAATGATGCTGTTGCCTGCTTTCAGGGCAATGATCGCCTTATAGCATACGGTAGAGGTGGGGTTCGTGCTGGGTACAATGGCTGCGATCAAACCAACCGGGACGCCTACCTCCCATAGCTTTTCCCGGGCATCTTCCTTTAATACGCCTACGGTTTTCATATCACGCACCGCATCGGAAACGGTTTTTGATGCAAAGCGGTTTTTGGTGATCTTATCCTCCACATTGCCAAAGCCGGTCTCCTGTACAGCCAATTCTGCCAGCTCTGCGGATGCATCATAAAAGGCCTTGGCAACCGCTTCCACGATCCCATCCAGCTGCGCCTGCGTCATACAAGCCAGCTGCTCCTGAGCCTTCGCAGCCTGCTTTGCCAATGCCCTTGCCTCCTGCCGGGCCTGTAAGTCCTTATCCAGTTCCATATTCCACATCCTTTGTTATTCGAATTTTCCGTTTATCGCGCCGTCTCGCAAATTGAGAATTGAGAATGGAGAATTGAGAATTAAGGTATTTCCTCCGGAAATAATTTAAATAGTTGCCGCAGGCAACACAATAATTCTACATTCTTCATTCTCCATTCTGCATTATTTTGGTTTTTGTGCCACCTCTGCCACAGCGGCAGCGAAAGCAGCGCAGGCCGCATCGCAGGCAGATTGCGTGCCTGTCAGAATACCGCCGCCGAAATTGGTCTCACTGGGGGGTTCGAATAGTTTACATAACTTTACATCTGCTGCCTTCAACGCCGCGTCCATGGCATACATGCTCTCCAGCGGTGGCGCAATGAGGTAAGCAAGGGGTGTTCCCTCCTGCACCCCGGCAACGCCTGCCAGGTAGCTGCCGCAGCGGCTGACTGTGTGGGCAAGGTACGGCACGCCTGCCGTTTCATCAAAGCCGATGCGCTGCAGCGCCGACAACGCCGCCTCCATACCGCTGCGCACTGTTCCCGGTGTGGGACCTGCCAGGATGCCGATGACCTCTCCTGCATTGGGGGTGGAAGCGTTGGCTGCGCCGGCATAAAAACTGCGTCCGTAACAGACCTTCACATCTGCTGCCTTGGTGGCCTCATCCAGGGCAATATAGGTGACATCGTCAGAATCTGTTGTCAGCATTCCCAAGGCAGGGTATCCCTTTGGCGCGCCTAAGGACATACTCAGTGAAGGCGTTGCATTGGCAAGGTAGCGCACCGCCATGACCTTTACCGGGATCATACTGCGCCCTCCGCGTGCAGCGCCACACCGGATACCTTGCGTTTCAGAATGGTGTCGATGAGCTCTGCAATATAGGCGCCTGCCTCCACCGCAGGTGTGCCCTGGGCGTGGATGTTGGACACCACCGTCCGGGCGGATTCCGACACGCCGGTATATGGTTTATAGGTGATATACGCAGACATACTTTTATCCGTTACCAAACCCGGACGCTCGCCCACCAGCACACATACCAGCTCACACCCCAGCACATCGCCGACCGCATCACCGGCACCCACCCGACAGTAGCGCACAAACGCTGCCTTGCCGGTATCAATGCCCTTCAGCTTCAAGCCGTCCCGGATAGCTGCCATACAGTCCATAGCGTTGGCCAAAATCGCCGCAGAGGACAGTCCGTCGCCAATGACGATCTGTACCCTGGGCGTACCGGAAATGCAAGAGCGCAGCTTGTTCTGATTTTCTTCATCAAAGCACCTGCCCAGATCCGGCCGGGTCAGATATTCATCCTTATCCCGGCATTTGGTTTGCAGGGGGATCAGTTGATTTTTTTCTGCAAAATCCTCCGGCACTTGGGAAAATACCGCATCCTGCGCCGCTGCGTGGTCCGCTCGGAAGCGCAGCATGGTCAATGTCTTATACCGAGGACCGGCCCGGCCGCTGCCAAGGCGGGCAGGTGTCTTTTCCTTTAAGGTTCGGTATTTTTCCGGCTGCGCTGCCTGCTCCACCAAATACAGCTTACGCAGATCCAGCGCCGTGACATCCTCCACAAAATCCCCATCGTTAAAATGGGTGTCCTTCGGCTGCGGACCGGGATCTGTGGGCTTATATTCACTGCCCTTGACCATCGGCTCCTGGGGCATATCCTGTAAAAGCTCTGCGATCAAAGCAGAAAGTTCCTGTTTGTTCATTTGCTCCTCCCTTTCAAATTTCAGTTTATCGAGCGGTTTAACCCCCGTTGTCATTGCGAAACCAGTCCGCAGACTGGTTGTGGCAATCTCAAAAATGCAGTTATACAGTAGATTGCCACGCCAGTGTGAGCACTGGCTCGCAATGACAGTTTAGAATATACCACT
>JAZNQK010000035.1:0-86911 GCA_045590135.1 Faecousia sp. | reverse complement strand
TACAAGGACGGCAGCGTCTGGCGAATGGTTGTCGTTGTATACGGTGTGGATCTAAAAGATGAACCAAGAATGCGTATTAGTGCGGAATCTCGTGAATTGCGTTTTTTCACAAAAGAACAATTGCAAGAAATAGAAATTGTGGTAACGCACAGCGATATCGTCCACGAATGCTTTATATGTCGGTAACAACCTTCCTCGCAGAGCCTGCGAGGAAGGTTCCTTTTATGTTCACGCTGTGCAACGAATGAACGCAGGCTAATGAATATCAAAAGTGCATGAATTTGCGAGATTATACTTGAATATTCAAAAATTCTATGATAATATACATTTCGACGGTGCAGTATCCTAGTCGGGATGACCGGTTCCCAGGTAGGGCCTAAAAATCCTATGAAGGGCACATCGATGAAGTCCCTGGTGCCTGCTTTTTACGCCCAGTTTAGGGTGGGTGCTGGGGGTTAAGGATCCCGGGCGCGCTCCAATGGCATGGAGCATACGACCCGGTTTCCGTGGAGACCTGGTGTTGTGCGACGAAGTTGAGAACTCCGAACAGCGGAAGCCGCTTCGCGTACGAGCCTGGTAAGAACCTGCAAGGCGGTGCACAGAATCGTGTGCTGCGTGCAGCGTAGCCTGCCTTGAGTGAGTATGAGGGGAAAGAGGAGCACGCGGCTGTTTGCTTGTGGCCAGAGCAACTGCTGATATTGCCTCTGGAAACCATCCTTGCAAAAGAGGCTAAGAACCGGAACATTCTGTCGTGGAAAACACCTAGGCTGTCTTAACGGGGCAGACAGGGGATTACAGTACGGACTAAGTGGCAATCGGGTATTCAATTTGGCAACACTTGAACGGACGGATCAAACGGAAACGGCCTGCACGGCAACGGCAGGTTCTGTCCGGGGAAAACCAACCCGACCTAAGCCGTAAGATTTATCCTGTCTGCTGCCGTCATTATTTTACTTAAAAGAGGATTATACCCGTGTCGAAATCTGACTCATCTGCGTCAAAGAAAGAACGCAATAAGACGATCCGCTGGGTCGTCACAATTTTTCTTGTAACGATTTTGATCTCCGCGACGATCTCGCTGATCTCAGATGAGATTATGGCTGCAAGCAACATTGCCGTAGCATTTTGCATCCTGCTTGCAATCGTGTTGATCGGTATCATTTTCGATGTGATCGGTGTTGCGGTAACATCTGCCGACGAAAAGCCCTTTCATTCAATGGCAGCAAGAAAAGTTCCGGGCAGCGCGGAGGCTATTCGCTTACTGCGAAATGCGGAGCGCGTCAGCTCGATCTGCAATGATGTGATCGGCGATATCTGCGGCGTTGTTTCCGGTAGTGCATCTGCCACAATTGCGGCGCAGATCCTTCAAAACTTTGAATTTACCTGGCCCAGGATCGTATCACTGGTAATGTCTGCGCTGGTTGCAGGTCTTACTGTGGGCGGCAAGGCCGTTGGAAAGACATTCGCCATTAATTCCTGCACTGCGATCGTATCAGGAGTCGGTAAGGTGATTTATTTTCTGCGCAACATTCCCAGGCTGTTTTGTAAAAAGAAATAATTAAGTTAGGTTGTGATGCCTGTGCGTATACTGGACAATATCCGTAACCACCAGGATCTTGAAAAATTAAATCCGCAGCAAAGAACACAGCTGTGCGCCGAGCTGCGGGAGTTCTTAGTCGACAGCATTAGCAGGACCGGCGGTCATCTCGCCTCCAATTTGGGTGTGGTGGAGCTGACTGTGGCGCTGGAGACGGTTTTTGATACCAGCGTTGATCGACTGGTATTTGATGTAGGACACCAGTCCTATGTGCATAAGCTGCTCACCGGACGCAAAGAGGCATTTTCTTCTTTGCGTCAATTTGGCGGTATTGCAGGTTTCCCTAAACCCAATGAAAGCAAGACAGATGCCTTTGTTGCCGGTCACGCTTCCAGCTCCGTATCCATTGCCTTGGGTATGGCAAGGGCGCGAACACAGCTTAAGGAAGACAGACACATTATTGCTGTGATGGGTGACGGCGCGGCTACCGGTGGTATTGCCTATGAGGGTCTGAATGATGCCGCTGTTAGCGGGGAACCGCTGATCGTTATTCTCAATGACAATGAAATGTCTATTGATCGCAATGTGGGCGGGATGGCGCTGCATCTTTCTAAACTGCGCACCAAGAGAAAGTATTTGAGGATCAAACGCCGATATGGCGCAGTATTGTCTAAATTCCCTGGCGGCGAGATATTCTTCCGGATAACCCGGAGCATTAAAGACAGCGTGCGCCGTATGCTGATTCCTGAAACAATGTTCGAAAGTATGGGCTTTGAGTACTATGGGCCGGTGGATGGGCACGATACGGAGAAACTCATTTATTTACTGCGTATTGCAAAGCAGCTCCAAAAACCGGTTTTGATCCATGTTCTGACCCATAAGGGTCACGGCTATCAGCCGGCTGAGGAGAATCCATCCAAATTCCACGGTGTTGGTAAATTTGATCCTGTCACCGGTCAGACAATCGGCGCTAATACGCAGACATTTTCTGATGCATTTGGCGCTACAATGTGTGAATTGGCGGAAAAGGATCCAAGGGTTTGCGCCATTACGGCTGCGATGCCCAGTGGCACGGGTCTGTTGAAGTTTAAGGAACAATTTCCTGACAGACTGTTTGATGTTGGTATTGCGGAAGAGCATGCTGTTTCCATGGCAGGCGGCCTTGCCAAGCAGGGGATGCGCCCTGTTGTTGCCATCTATTCCACTTTCCTGCAGCGCGCATATGATATGATCTTGCAGGATGTTTCCATGCTCGGCCTGAATGTTGTTTTAGCCGTTGACCGGGCAGGTCTTGTAGGAGAGGACGGAGAAACACATCACGGTACCTTTGATGTGGGATTTTTGCGTCACGCGCCGGGTCTTACGGTATTGTGTCCTGCAAGCACTTTGGAGCTGAAGGATATGCTCTGCTGGGCGACGGGCGCAGGGTGTGGTCCTGTGGCGATCCGTTATCCCCGTGGCGGCAATCGCGGTTTTAGTGATTCAGCCTGGTCAGACGCTGGTGAGCAATGGGAGAACAACTTGTTGATTTGTCATAAGGATGGTACAGATGCTACGATCCTTACTTATGGCACAATGATCGGTAATGTCCTGCAGGCAGCGGACATTCTGCAGCAACAGGGCATTGGTGTGAAAGTACTGCGTTTGACAGGAATTTCTCCGATTCCTATGGAGAAGATCGCTGAGAAGATCAATTCCAGACATGTGTTTATTGTGGAAGAGACCGCATCGTCCTGCGGCATTGCACAGTGTTTGGCTCTGGAATTTGGGAAGCAAAACGCATCTGTACAGATACACAATATCGATTTGGGTAATGGCTTTGTTACGCATGGTGCTATGGATGTTCTGTATCATAATTACGGACTGGATGCGCAAGGGATCGCTGCCACTGTCCAGGAGGTGCTGAAGGTTGAAAATTAAAAAAAGGCTGGATGTGCTTCTTGTGGAGCAAGGGTATGCTGATACCCGAACAAAGGCGCAGGCGATCATTATGAGCGGTCAGGTCTATGTGGCCGGACAAAAAGCGGACAAGCCCGGCACATCTTTTGAAGAAACGGTGGATATTGAAGTGCGCGGCGCTGCCTGTCCTTATGTAAGCCGTGGCGGTTTGAAGCTGGAGAAGGCATTGCGTGACTTTGGGGTAGATCCTACCGGCTATGTTTGCAGTGACTCCGGTGCATCCACCGGTGGCTTTACAGACTGCCTGCTGCAGCAAGGTGCCAAAAAAGTGTTCGCCATCGATGTGGGCTACGGACAGCTGGACTGGAAGATCCGCTCCGACCCGAGAGTTGTTGTAATGGAGCGTACAAATGTGCGCTATGTTACGCCTGAGCAGCTGGGTGAGCCGCTGGATCTTTCTGTAATAGATGTCAGCTTTATCTCCCTAAGGATCGTTCTGCCCGTCATTAAAACTTTTTTGAAAGAAAACGGGCAGGTGCTGTGCCTGATCAAGCCGCAGTTTGAGGCAGGCAGAGATAAGGTGGGTAAAAAAGGCGTTGTCCGGGAGGCCCAAACCCACATTGAGGTCCTGGATGACTTTGTTGCCCTTACGAGGGAACTGGAGTTTACGATTCTCGGTTTGACATTTTCTCCAGTGAAAGGCCCGGAGGGAAATATTGAATTCTTAGCACATTTGACCCTGGAGGATAAGCCAGGGTGCCCTGTGGATACTGCGGAGGTAGTTTCGCTGGCACATCAAACATTAAAGGGGTGACATTTGTGAAGGTAATACTGACCCCAAACCCATACCGCGACCGAAATTTTAAGACAGTTCGCGAGGCTATGCAGATCCTGCACAGTTCCGGTGTACAGACGAGGATATGCCTGCCTTTTGAGGTGGATAAGAGTTTTGATCTTCCCAAGGATCTGCACTTCTCCCGACTGGACAGAGAATTGCCGGAGGCATCTATGGTCATCTGCTTTGGTGGCGATGGAACGATCCTGCATATGGCAAAATCTGCCACCCGCTATGGGATCCCTGTATTGGGCGTTAATATCGGCACTATGGGTTTTATGGCGGAATTGGAGAGTACAGAGCTTTCTCAGCTTTCCCGACTGGCGCAAAATGACTATACGCTGGACGAGCGAATGATGCTGGATGTTACTGTTCATCGGGACAGAGATATTATTTTCCACGACATCTGTCTGAATGATGTTGTGGTGACAAAGGGCGCCATTGCCAGAATCGTGCATTTGTATGTGAAATGTGACGGTGTGCAGGCAATGGAATGTGGTGGTGACGGTATGATCGTTGCTACACCCACCGGATCCACGGCATACAGTCTTTCTGCAGGCGGACCGATCGTAGAGCCACAGGCAAGCGGTATCTTGCTGACGCCCATATGTGCGCACGATATTGTCAGCCGATGCATTGTCGCATCGGACAAGCGTGTTATTACCATTGGACTTACCCAAAATGCCCGAAGAAATGCGTATTTATCGGTGGATGGAGGCAGAGCCTTAAAAATGAACATTGGCGATGTTGCCACCATTAAAAAATCCAACCTGGTCACGAAGCTGGTGCGTCTGAAGGATCACAGCTTCTATGATGTCGTGAATATGAAATTTAAGAACACCTGAGGTGACAAATATGAAAAGTCAAAGACAGGCGAAGATTATTGAAATTATTTCCAACAGAAATGTTGAGACCCAGGAACAGCTTTTGGCAGCTTTGCAGCAGGAGGGCTTCCGTGGTACGCAGGCAACCATCTCCCGGGATATCAAGGAGCTGCGCATCGTAAAAGAGCTTACCAGTATGGGAACATACCGTTATACCACACCCACAAATGAATTGGGCAGCTCTTTCTCTACCAGAATGAATACCATTTTCCGTGAGTGCGTTGTCAGCTTTGATTATGCGCAGAACATTGTTGTGATCCGCACATTGCCCGGTCTGGCCTCTGCTGCCGGTTCTGCCATCGATGCTATGAATATGAGTCTGGTAGTTGGCAGTCTTTCCGGTGATGATACGGTTATGGTGGTTATGCGCGATACCAATGCCGCGGCAGCATTTTGCGGTGAGATCAGAAATCTGATCAACGGATAACAGGAGGAATTTGCGGTGCTGAGCTTACTGCATATAGAGAATATCGCGGTGATCGAATGCGCTGATATTTCCTTTGACCGCGGTTTTAATGTCCTTACCGGTGAGACCGGTGCAGGTAAATCCATTGTTATTGATGCCATTTCGGCGATTCTGGGTCACAGAGCTTACAGGGATATGATTCGTACCGGCGCGCAGAAAGCCTCTGTGCGTGCTGTTTTTACCGATGTGCCCGAGTTGGACTGGTTTCAGGAAAACGGTGTCGCGTATGATTCTGAGACCGTGATCCACAGAGATGTATTTGCTGACGGTAAAAATATTTGCCGTGTTAATGGAAGTCTTGTATCCGTTTCCATACTGAATAAGCTTGGCACGAAGCTGATCGATATTCACGGACAGCACGACAGCGCTGCATTATTTGACGAAGGCAAACACCTGGAATACTTAGATATGTTCTCCGGAAACGATTCCTTGCGGGAAGCATATTTTGATAAGTATCAAAGCGTTTGCGCCCTGCGCAAGGAAATCGACAGGATCAGCATGGACGAGGGCGAAAAGGTACGCCGTATGGAAACGCTGCGCTATCAGATCGCTGAAATCGAAAAGGCACAGTTGCAGATCGGTGAAGACGATGCTCTGGAAGCCCGCCGCAAAGTTCTTCAAAATGCCGAAAAGCTAAGTGACGGCATCTATGCTGCAGTGGAATGCTTATACGGCAGCGATGATACAGACGGTGCGGCATCCTTGCTTGCACAGGCGCAGCAGGAGTTGACCCGAATGGGTCGGTACACAGATGCTTTTGCATCCTTGCAGGAGCGCATCACTGACCTTATGTATCAGGTTCAGGATGTTGCAGAGGAACTGAAGGATGCTAAGGATGATATGGCTTATTCTGCTGACGAGCTTGAAAATATTGAGCAGCGCCTGGATGTGATCCATAAGCTGCGCAGAAAGTACGGCGCTACCTGCGAGGATATTCTTAATTATTTGGAAAATGCCAAACAGGAACTGGACGATATCGAATTTGCTGACGATCATTTGGAGCGGCTGAAAAGCAAGCTTTCTGCAGCAGAAAAGGAAGCCTGGGATGCGGCGTTGACTTTGCGTAATGACCGTGTCAAGCACGCAGAGAAGCTGAGCAAGCGCATTTTGGATGAGCTGACACAGCTGGATATGCCAAAGGTGCAGTTCTCCTGCGAATTTGCAGAAACTGAGCTTTCTTCCGACGGCGCGGATACGGTGGCGTTTTATATGTCTGCCAATGCCGGAGAGGCGCTTAAGCCTTTGAGTAAGGTTGCGTCCGGCGGCGAACTGGCAAGAATCATGCTGGCAATGAAGAATGTATTGGCACAGCAAGATCAAATTGATACATTGATCTTTGATGAAGTTGACACAGGCGTTTCCGGCAGAGCGGCCCAGAAGGTTGCAGAAAAATTGAAAAGTGTGGCAAACGGTAAGCAAGTTCTCTGTGTAACACACCTGCCACAAATTGCTGCCCTTGCAAATACGCATTTGCTGATTGCAAAAGAAGAACGGCAGGGAAGGACCTACACATCTGTTACGCCATTGGATACAGAGGGCAGAAAGTTAGAACTTGCCCGGATCATTGGTGGCGCAAACATCACGCAAACAACATTGAAAAGCGCGGAGGAGATGTTGCAGATATGACGCAGAAAAATATCCTGTATGTAATTTTGGCGCTTTTGGGAATTGTGGGTGCAGGATTATCTGTCGCGATGATTATCAGTGCTGTTAATTTTGGTGAATGGGGAAGAGTGGTTCTATATTGCGTAACACTTGCTGTCTGCGTGGAGCTTGCAGTGGTTGGCATATCAAAATTGCGATTAGCAAATAAAAAGGATTAACAGGTTTTCGTTGACAAAATTAAAATATTTTGTTAGGATATTTTCAACGCGTTGATGGGAACGAGTAAGTGCATTCCTTTCTTCAGAGAGCTGCCGGTCGGTGCAAGGCAGCGGAAGCTGCACCCAAATACCTCCCGGAGCGGCTTGCCTGAACAGTCAGTAGGGCAGGACGGGTACGCCCGATACAGCGGATGTCTCAGACATCGTAAGCACAATGCTGTGAAGTGTTGTGAAACCAGAGGTGGTACCGCGTAATTTACGCCCTCTGTCCGTTTGGACAGAGGGCTTTATTTTTGGAGGATAGAAAATGAAACTTTATGATGAACTGGTTGCCAGAGGCTTGATCGCCCAGGTGACAAATGAAGATGAGATCCGCGAGATGATCGATAACGGCAAGGCAACTTTTTATATTGGATTTGATCCCACTGCCGATTCCTTGCATGTTGGCCACTTTATGGCGCTGTGCCTGATGAAGCGGCTGCAGATGGCAGGCAACAAACCTATCGCTCTGATCGGCGGCGGTACGGCTATGATCGGTGATCCTTCCGGCAGAACAGATATGCGCAGTATGATGACCAGGGAGACCATTCAGCATAACTGCGACTGCTTCAAAAAGCAGATGGAGCGTATTATTGAGTTCGGTGAAGGTAAGGCACAGATGGTCAACAACGCTGACTGGTTGCTGGACCTGAATTATGTGGATGTTCTTCGTGAGGTGGGCGCTTGCTTCTCTGTGAATAATATGCTCCGGGCAGAGTGCTATAAGCAGCGTATGGAGAAGGGCCTTTCCTTCCTGGAATTCAACTATATGATCATGCAGTCCTATGACTTCTACTATCTGTATCAGCACTACGGCTGTAATATGCAGTTTGGCGGTAACGATCAGTGGAGCAATATGTTAGGCGGCACGGAGCTGATCCGCAGAAAGCTCTCCAAGGACGCCCATGCAATGACCATTACACTGCTGCTGAATTCCGAAGGCAAGAAGATGGGCAAGACTGCTTCCGGTGCTGTTTGGCTGGATCCCAATAAGACTTCTCCTTTTGATTTCTACCAGTACTGGCGCAATGTGGAAGATGCAGATGTGCTTAAGTGTATCCGTATGCTGACATTCCTGCCTATGGAGCAGATCGAGGCTATGTCTGATTGGAAGGATGCGCACCTTAATACTGCAAAGGAAATTCTTGCTTATGAGCTTACCAAGTTGGTGCACGGCGAGGAAGAAGCTGAAAAGGCGCAAGCCTCTGCCAAGGCACTTTTTGCAGGCGGCGGTGATGATGCTTCCATGCCCACTACCGAGATAACTGCAGAAAAGCTTGTAGATGGAAAGATCGGCATTCTGACGCTGATGGTCACCTGCGGTCTTGCACCCAGCAATAAGCAGGCTCGCCAGCTGGTGGAGCAGGGCGGTGTGTTTGTAAATGACGAAAAAGTTCCCACACCGCAGTTTGCTGTTACTGAGGATATGCTCAAAGAGGGCGTGAAGATCCGCAAGGGCAAAAAGGTATTCCATAAGGCAATTCTGGGGTGATATTACCTAATATCCTAATAAAAATATATTGGACGGAGGTTTATATATGAAGCTCAATTACAAGCGTACGATTTTGGTAGGCTTTGCCTTTTTCCTGATCAGTGCATTCTGGCAGGCTTATGATGCAACCATCCCCGTGATCCTTACCAATAAGTTTGGTATGAGCCAGGGCTGGTCCGGCGTGATCATGGCGCTGGATAACATATTGGCCGTGTTTATGCTCCCGCTTTTTGGCGCGATTTCTGATAAATGCACATCTAAACACGGTAAGCGTACACCGTTCATCGTTGTGGGTACGGTTATTGCAGCTGCAGCTATTTTGGCACTTTCTTTTGTGGATAACGCACAGCTGAAGAACATTTCTGCTGTATCCAAGATCGATGATCCTGCTTCCTTACAGGTCATCTATGAATCCCAGGCAGATGCAACACTACAGACACCGGAAGGTGACGCCTTTGTGCTGCGTGAGATCTATTCACAGGAAGAGTTTACAGCTATCCGTTCAGATGAGAGTACGATCGTTGTGGATGCAAACGGCAATGAGAAGACTGTTTCTGCATACACTAACTATGTAGTGCCTGCCCGTCAGGCATATGCTGCAGCGCAGACTGCTGCAAATCCTACACCGCTGATCATATTTGTTGTGATGCTATTGGTCGTGCTTGTGGCAATGGCAACATTCCGCAGTCCTGCTGTTGCGCTGATGCCGGATGTTACGATCAAGCCTCTGCGTAGTAAGGCGAATGCCATCATCAATCTGATGGGAACAGCCGGCGGCATTCTTGTTTTGGTACTGGGTATGGTGTTTGCTACCTCTGCAGTGCGCAATCAGCTGATGAACTACAATGTCTATTATGGCGTGATCGCAGGTATTATGATCACTGCGTTGATCGTATTCTTAGCAACTGTGCGCGAAACCACTTGGTCCAAGCAGATGCGCGAGGATAGCGTTAAGTACGGCATTGAAGAAGAGGAAGAAACAGATGCCGGCGAAAAGCGTAAGCTCGGTAAGGCTGAGCTGCGCAGCTTGATCTTCATTTTGGCGTCAATCGCTTTGTGGTATTTTGGCTATAACGCAGTGACTTCCAAGTACGCTGTGTATGCCGGTAATATTCTGAATATGGATTATAACACCACGCTTTTGATCGCCCAGGCTGCAGCCATCGTAGCATATTTGCCTGCCGGTATGGTGGCGTCCAGGATCGGTAGAAAGAAGACCATTATGGCTGGTGTCGTGATGCTGACCGGCGCGTTTGCTGCAGCGTCCTTTATGCGTGCCGGCAGTCCGGTGCTGTTGATGAATGTTCTGTTTGCGCTTGCCGGTATCGGTTGGGCAACCATTAATGTCAACTCCTTCCCCATGGTGGTCGAGTTATGCTCCGGCGGCGATATCGGTAAGTACACCGGATTCTATTACACTGCATCTATGTCCGCCCAGATCGTGACACCGATGTTGTCCGGTATGCTGATGGATGAAATGGGTATGACGGTTTTGTTCCCGTACGCGGCTGTCTTTGCAGGTCTGGCATTTATTACAATGCTTGTTGTTAAGCACGGTGATGCAAAGCCCGAAAGCAAAAAAGGCTTAGAAGCACTGGATATTGATGATTGATCTATGATAGTTGTAATTTTGATTTTAGTACTGCTCGTGGGTTTATACCTACTGAGCACCATGTGCCGCAAGGGTCATAAAGGCTTAGCTGCATTGCGCGGCTGGGCCTATGCCCACAGAGGCCTCCACGGGAGCGGTATTCCCGAAAACAGTATGCGTGCATTCCGCCGGGCAAAGGATGCAGGCTTTGGTATTGAGCTGGATATTCATCTGCTGGCAGACGGAAATTTGGCAGTCATTCACGATTCGTCCTTAAAGCGCACAGCAGGCGCGGATGTATTCGTGGAGGATCTGACCACACAGCAGCTAAATGATTACTACCTAGAGAATACCCTTGAGACGATCCCGCAGTTTTCACAGGTGCTGGAACTGTTTAACGGAGAAGCACCCTTGATCGTGGAATTAAAGGTGTTTAATAACAACTATGTGCAGCTTTGTGAGGCTGCCTGTAAGATACTGGATAGCTACAAGGGTGCATATTGCTTGGAATCCTTTGATCCAAGATGCATTCGTTGGCTGCGGAAAAACCGACCGGAGCTGATTCGGGGGCAGTTATCTGAAAACTATTTTAAATCCCCCAAGAGTAATTTGCCTTGGCATCTGAAGTGGCTGCTTTCCTGGCAGATGTTAAATTTTGCAACGCTGCCGGACTTTGTAGCGTATCGTTATTCTGACCGCAAGCATTTCAGTAACTTTGTGGCAAGAAAGCTTTGGTCTGTACAGGGTGTGACCTGGACGATCAAAGATAAAGAGCAGTTTGATACAGCAATTGCCAAGGATTGGATCCCCATATTTGAGGGCTTTTTACCGTAAAAAATGCGCACTTTCGTGCGCATTTTTGCTATATAAGTGCATTTTTAAGTTGCTTTTGATGCTCCTGCGACATAGGCGTTAAGGGAAGACGGCAACTGCCACAGTCAAAGCCAATGAGTGACATAGCCGCTTTTACAGGAATGGGATTTACTTCGCAAAACAGCGATTCAATCATTGGTTGCAGGGAACATTGCAGCGATGCAGCTGTATCAAAATCGCCTGCAAGTGCTGCATTAGCCATAGCAGCTGTAAGCTCAGGATACACATTGGAAAGCACGGAAATGATCCCTTTTCCACCGAGAGAGATCACAGGAACGGTCATTTCATCGTTGCCGCTCCATATAGGAAGATCCGGGCAAACGGTACGGATCTTGTTGATTTTGGTGATATCTGTGCTTGCTTCCTTTATGCCTGCTATGTTTGGAATCGTTGAAAGCTCCTGATAAACCCATACCGGAATGTCTACACCGGTTCTGGATGGAACATTATAAATGATAACAGGGATGCTGACACTTCCTGCGATGGCTAAGTAGTGGGCAATAAGACCGTCTGGAGTCGCCTTGTTATAATAGGGGGATACCACCAGCAGTGCATCAGCGCCGATTTTTTCTGCCCGGATACTAAGATCTACCGCGTGTTGTGTGGAATTAGAACCTGTTCCGGCAATAATATTGCATTTTTTGCCTGCGAATTCTTTTCCTTTTTGAAATAACTCTATTTTCTCTTCATCTGTAAGGGTGGGTGCTTCGCCGGTAGTACCGGCTAAAACAATGTTGGTTATCCCGGCATCAATTTGTCGTTGGATAAGAATGCGCAGCATTGGATAGTTGATCTTGTTTTCAAAAAAAGGAGTGACCAGTGCGGTAGCTGCTCCATTAAAAAGTGCTTTTTTCATAATCCGATACCTCCAAACCAGTCTATGCAGCGTGCCGGCATTTTGCGTGTTGCAAAATCGCGCCGAATGCACTATACTAACAAAAAATGATCTGCTTGGAGGATTACAGTGAAGACCCACGATTTTTGGTATGATCTGCCGGAGGAATTGATCGCACAGACACCCTTGCAGCAGCGTGACAGCTCCCGGCTTTTGGTGCTGAATAAGGAAGACGGCAGCGTTACACACCGTCATTTCTATGATATTTTGGAGTATCTGCAGCCTGGGGATATTCTGGTAATGAATGATTCCAGGGTTCTGCCTGCAAGACTTTTGGGAAAGCGTCCTACAGGCGGCGCGGCAGAGCTGCTGCTTTTACGGGATTTAGGAGATGATCAATGGGAATGCCTTGCAAAACCCGGCAGAAAGCTGCAGCCCGGTCAGGAGGTTATCTTTGGCAACGGCGAACTGAAGGCGACCATTTGCGATATCTGTGAGGATGGAAACCGTATTGTAAAATTCCATTATAAGGGCATCTTTTTAGAGGTGCTGGAGCGCTTGGGTAAAATGCCGCTGCCGCCATATATTAAGGCAGAGCTTCAGGATCAGGAACGCTATCAGACGGTTTATTCCAAGGAAGTCGGCTCTGCTGCAGCCCCTACTGCGGGACTGCATTTTACAAATGCGCTTTTGGATGCAGTGAAGAAAAAGGGGATCGATCTGGCGTTCGTCACGCTTCATGTTGGTTTGGGTACATTTCGTCCGGTTAAGGCAGAGGATATTTCCCAGCATCATATGCACAGCGAGCTTTGTATGATCTCACAGGAAACTGCCCGGTTGCTAAACGATACAAAGAAGCGTGGCGGTCGTGTGATCTGTGTTGGAACCACTTCCTGCCGCACATTGGAATCTCTTGTTGAGCCGGATGGCACTTTCACTGCAAAAAGCAAATGGACAGATATCTTCATTTATCCCGGCTATACCTTCAAGGCAATGGATGGCTTGATCACAAACTTCCATTTGCCGGAAAGCACGCTGGTTATGCTGGTATCAGCATTTGCAGGAAAAGAAAATGTTCTAAACGCGTATGCGGAGGCGGTTAGGGAAAAATACAGATTTTTCAGCTTCGGCGATGCGATGTGTATTATTTGAGGCTTTAGTATGAATGCGCCTATTGATGTTACCGGTGTGGAAATCGAAACAGAAAGATTACTGCTTCGTCAGTGGAGAGAATCGGACCTGCAGGATCTTTATGAGTATGCCTGCGTTCCGGGGGTCGGAGAATGTGCAGGTTGGAATCATCACGGTTCTATTGAGGAATCAAAGGTGATCCTGCAGGCTTTTATGAACAATAAAAAGACCTTTGCGATTCAACTGCGTCAAAATAATAAGGTAATAGGTTCTCTTGGTATTGAACCGAGGGATGATGATGCAGGTTTGGAAAATGACCTTATGGGACGCGAGATCGGCTATGTACTCAGTAAAAGTTATTGGGGTAACGGTCTTATGACAGAGGCTGTGAAAGCGGTGATAGAGTACTGCTTTGCAGTACTGGATTATGATTATTTAACTTGTGGACATTTTGACTACAATGACCGTTCTAAACGGGTTGTGGAAAAGTGCGGCTTTCAGTTTTTGAAAAATGTAATAACATCTACTGCCCGTGGAATTGACGAATCAGGAAAAATGTATGTATTATATAATCCTCGTAAGGAGCTTTGATTTATGTTTGAACTTTTGAAAACGGAAGGGAAGGCCCGGCGGGGTGTATTTACTTGTGTACACGGTACGGTGCAGACACCTGTGTTTATGAATGTTGGTACACAGGGCGCCATCAAAGGTGCTTTGAGCGCCAAGGATCTGAAGGATATCGGCTGTCAGGTGGAGCTTTCCAATACCTATCATTTACATCTGCGTCCCGGCGACAAGCTGGTGAAGGAGTGCGGTGGACTGCATAAGTTTATGACCTGGGACGGACCGATCCTTACCGATTCCGGCGGGTTTCAGGTATTTTCTCTGGCATCGTTGCGCAAGATCAAGGAAGAAGGCGTGACCTTTGCTTCCCATATTGACGGACATAAGATCTTTATGGGGCCGGAAGAAAGTATGCAGATCCAGTCTAATTTAGGCTCTGATATTTGTATGGCCTTTGATGAGTGTATTGAGAATCCTGCACCCCGGGAATATGTAAAGCAAAGTGTTGACCGCACTTATCGTTGGCTTCAGCGCTGTAAGGCGGAAAATGCGCGCTTAAATGCGCTCCCGGATACGGTGAACCCCCAGCAAATGCTGTGGGGTATTAACCAGGGCGGCACCTATGCGGATATCCGCGTGGACCATATGAAGCGCATTGCTGACCTTGACCTGCCCGGATACGCCATTGGCGGTCTGGCGGTAGGTGAGACCGCGCAGGAGATGTACGACATTATTGAAGCGGTGGAGCCGCATATGCCCAAAGATAAGACCCGATATTTGATGGGCGTGGGAACGCCGACAAATATTATTGAGGCAGTTGCCCGTGGCGTTGATTTCTTCGATTGTGTCATGCCGGCCAGAAATGCTCGTCACGCAAGACTCTTCACCTGGAATGGTGCCATCAATTTGAAAAATGCCAAGTATGCAACAGATCTTCAGCCCATTGATCCGGAGTGTGATTGTCCTGTTTGCCGCCGTTATTCCAGGGCATATATTCGTCATTTGTTTGTGGCGGAAGAAATGCTTGCCATGCGCCTTGCGGTTATGCATAATTTGTATTTCTACAACAAGCTGATGGAGCGCATCCGCAATGCGCTGGACAGCGGAACATTTGCCCAGTTCAGATGTGAATATTCTGAAAAATTATCCAGAAGGATCTAAAACATACTTGCAATTTATCCAATCAATGGTATAATATTTTGGAATAAACTTACTAAGGAGCGATATTATGTTGAACATTTTAACAGATACCGGCGCAGCAGGCGGAATGGGTTCTACCGTCCTTATGCTGGTAGTAATGGTAGCGGTTTTCTACTTTATGCTGATCCGTCCCGAGAATAAGCGTAAGAAGGAAGCTGAAAATATGCGTTCTTCCGTGAAGGTGGGCGATGAGATCACCACCATCGGCGGCATTGTTGGCAAGGTCGTCAATGTCAAGGAAGACAAGATCGTTATTGAGACCAGCGCTGATCAGGTCCGTATGGAGCTTGCTAAGTGGGCGCTGTCTACCAACGACACTGCTGCAGCAGCTGCTAAGGAAGAGGCCAAGAAAGCTGCTGAAGCTAAGGCTAAAGCAAAGGCTGAAAAGAAGGCAAAAAAGAACGCCGATAAGTAAAATAAATCCCTGAGCTGATAAGCTCAGGGATTTTTCTATTTTGCTTTGTTTAATCGCGCGGTGATCAGCTTTACTGCTGTGGATGATAGGAGAATACCGGCAGCCATTACACCTGCAATGGCAATGGTTTGGGTGCCTTGCTGTGCAAACAGATCCATTTCACCTCTCACTGCGTAGCGCATCGTATAATAGACACCTGCGCCGGGTAAGAGAGGAAAGACAGATACTACCAAATAGGAAATAGCAGGATATTTTCGGAGCCGCGCAGTGATCTCAGCATAAAGCGAAGCGGCAGCCGTAGCCCAGAAGGTAGCTGCCAATTCCGTTCCGCCAAGATACAGCGTCAGACGATAGATCAGCCAGGTGATGATACCACCTGCCGCACAGAGAAGACTGCCCCGACCGTGAATGTTGAACAAAATGCAAAATCCCGCACAGCCGATAAAGCAAGAAATGCACTCTGTTAGCAGTGTATGCGCTGGGATTTCAGATGCCTCCGGAATGCTCCATAAAGCGCCTGCTATACCCCAGGCAACACCTGTTCCTACCGCAATAGCAATGGCGATCAAAAAGACCTGCACAATGCGATTGATGCCGGAGTTGGTGTCACCGTATATAATGTCGCGCATTGCGTTGGTAAATACCAGCCCGGGGACCAGCAGCATAAGACAGCCAATGATGGCAGCGTCGGTGTTGGTACAAAACCCTGCAGCTCCAAAGCTATAGGCAAAAAATGCCATAATTAATGCTGCCGAAATGGTACTGAAAAAATGATTTACTTTCAGCTTTTCCATATAATGGATCATAATTCCACCAAGCAGACCGCAAACACCTGCACACAAACCCTCGAATATACCGCCACCGTAGAATATGGAAAAACCGATAGAACCTAAAATGCTTCCAAATAATATCAGCTGCAGAGAATATTTTCTGACTGTGCGTGCAGTATCCTTGATCCATTGCATCGCAACCGCAGGCTCAGGCTTTTCAGCGCAGATCCTACGGCTGAGCGCACTGAATTTTTCCACACCGTCCATATCATTGCCATGGTGACCGATCCGACGCATCCGTGTCATTGGTTTGCCGTCGGCTGTTTCGATACTCACGATCAGGCAGTTTGGAATGGCAAAGGCTTCGGAGCAAATACCATAGCTTGCAAGGATCCGGTTGGCACTTTCTTCAATTCGAAAAGTTTCCGCTCCGCACATTGCTAATCGGTATCCAAGCTCGGCGATCATATCCAATAAGGTGTTGTAATCCATAATTCGCCTCTTAAAATGATTTATAAGATCAGTATAGCATACTCATTGAAAAATTCAAGAATAATACCGCCAAGGTAAGTCCTTAGCGGTATTTATATTATTTTCTTACAAACAGTACACCCAGCGTTCCGGGGCCGCAGTGGCAGGAAACCGTACAACCGGCCTCATTCCAATAGGTGTTTTCGAAATCACTGCCATATTCTTTCACAGCATCGGCAACTGCCTGCAGACAGTCATCAGACACCGGGGTCCGGGTAACAAACAGGGTGCCTTTTTCAAGATCCTCCCGACACGACAGACGGTCCTTTACATAGGCGGCAAGACACTTGGCATAGTTGCCACGGTACTTTTTTACAACACCCATCTTGCCGTCCTTTACCTCGATACAGGGCTTCAGATTCAGCAAATTTGCACCCAATGCAGCGGCGCTGGAGCAGCGACCGCCTTTTACCATATACTCCAACCGGTCCAGCAGGAAGCTTGCTTCCACACGGCCGGTGAATTCTGTCAAAGCACCGGCAAGTTCGTCAAGTGAATTGCAAGTTTCAGCAAGTTCACAGGCTTTCAGAACAACAAGGCCTTGACCGGTAGAAAGATTTCGCGAGTCAATGGCGATGACATTTTCAAATTCTGCAGCAGCAAGCTTTGCGTTTTGATGACTGCAGGAGAATTCAGAACTGATATTGATATGGACTACACCGTCGTATTCACCGGAAAATTTGCTGAACCAATCAACATAATCACCAACACTGACAGCGGCAGTAGAGCACAAGCTGCCACCTGCGGCAACATGGGCAAAGATATCAGCGGGGGTAATGTCTACACCGTCGGAAAAGGACTGATCATCTTTAACAACGGTCAGAGGAACGATGGTTATATTGTACTTTTCCACCAGCTCTTGGGGCAGATCACATGTGGAATCGGACAGGACTTTGATTTTCATTCTCTATACTCCTTTTAGGATAAAATCGAATACTTGCTTTTTACAAATCACATGATAAAATATTATCATAGATGTGATCTTCTGTCAACGATATGAATGTTAGGTGATACTATGAAGTTAAAGTTTCTTGTTACCGGAATGACCTGTGCTGCCTGCTCTGCCCGCGTGGAGAAGGTCGTAAAGAGCATAAGCGGTGTGCACGATGTTCAAGTCAATCTGCTCTCCGGTGCGATGACACTGGAAGCAGAGAATGCTGCAATATCTCAGAGCGTGATCCAGGCGGTAAACGCGGCAGGTTACGGTGCATCTGTGGATGGTGAGAAGCCACATACAAATGCGCCTGCAGAGGATGTACTGAAGCCTTTGCGCAGTAGATTGCTCCTGTCATTTGCCTTTTTGACTGTGCTGATGTACTTTACTATGGGGCATATGATAGGCTTACCAATGCCTGCTTGGTATCACGGCATCGAAAATGCTGTTGTTGCTGCGCTACTGCAGTTTACGCTGACATTACCGGTAATATTTATCAACCGTGTATATTTCACAAAGGGCCTGAAGGCGTTGTGGAACCGGTCGCCGAATATGGACTCGTTGATCGCTGTCGGATCCGGTGCGTCATTGGTGTACGGTATTGTTGCACTGTTCGCAATGGCGTATGCTATGGGGCACGGTCAGATGCAGACTGTACAGCGCTACAGCGAGAATCTGTATTTTGAATCTGCCGCGATGATCCTGACGCTGATCACTCTTGGAAAATACTTGGAAACCCGGGCAAAAAGAAGAACAGGCGATGCCCTCCGTCAGCTGATGGATCTTTCTCCCAAGAGTGCAACTGTGCGAAGAGAGGGGCAGGAAATTCAGATACCTGTTGAGCAGGTTCGCGTCGGTGACATCGTGATCGTCCGTTCCGGTGGAAGCATACCTGTGGATGGGACCATCGTTTTTGGACGGGGCTCGGTAGATCAGAGCGCCCTCACCGGCGAAAGCGTGCCCATAGAAAAGAATCAGGGAGACAGTGTTTCAGCAGCCACCATTAACACAGAAGGCTATTTTGAGATGCGCGCAGACCGGATCGGTGAAGACACTACATTCTCTCAGGTGATACGCCTTGTGGAGGAAGCAGGTGGTTCTAAAGCGCCCATCGCCAGACTGGCAGATAAGATCAGCGGTATATTTGTGCCTGTGGTGATGACGATCTCTGCGGTTTCCTTTGCCGTATGGATGCTGGCCGGACAGAGCTTTGAATTTTCCTTAACAACAGCAATTGCTGTGCTTGTAATTTCATGTCCGTGCGCCTTGGGTCTTGCAACACCTGTTGCGATTATGGTCGGCACCGGTGTAGGCGCAAAAATGGGTGTCTTGTTTAAAAATGCTGAGGCGCTTGAGAATCTGCACAATGTGGATACTGTTGTAATTGATAAAACCGGAACGCTTACGGTTGGAAAGCCAACAGTCACAGATGTTTTTCCCGCCGGGCTTAGCGAAGAGGAACTGCTGTCTGTTGCGGCGTCTGTTGAGGCAAGATCGGAGCATCCTTTTGCCAGGGCGATACTTAGTTATTGTGAAAAGATCGCCCATAAGGACGCTGAGAGCTTTGAGACGCTTCCGGGACGCGGCGTAAGCGCAGTAGTCGATGGAATTCGTTATTACGGCGGCAACCGACGGCTGATGGAAGAGATCGGGATCGCTGTTGCTGACTATGAAATGCTCTGCGATACCGGCAAAACACCGCTGTATTTTGCATCCCATGATGGGCAGTATTTAGGTGCGATCGCCGCGGCTGATGTCTTAAAGGATGATTCGGCCGATGCAGTGAGTGCTTTGCGTAAAATGGGCCTTGATGTTGTTATGCTTACCGGTGACAATAAAAATACGGCAGAACATATCGCGCAAAGCGCCGGGATCAACCAGGTGATCTCCGATGTGCTGCCCCAGGATAAGGCATCTGTTATTACAAAGCTGCGCTCAGAAGGAAAGAAGGTCCTGATGATCGGCGATGGTATCAACGATGCGCCGGCTTTGGCAACCGCAGATGTAGGTATGGCTATCGGCGCAGGAACAGATATTGCAATGGAATCTGCGGATATTGTATTGATGAACAGTTCCCTTGGAGGCGTGTGTGATGCAATTCGCTTAAGCAAGGCAACCATCCGCAACATCCGGCAGAACCTGTTTTGGGCGTTTTTCTATAATGCTTTGGGCATTCCGGTCGCAGCAGGCGTTTTGTATCCGGAATTTGGAATCCAACTGAGTCCTATGTTAGGCGCTGCAGCTATGAGTATGAGCTCTGTATTTGTGGTTACCAACGCATTGCGGCTGCGGCTGTTCAAAAGTAAAAATAATAAGATCACTTCGGTAAATTCAATTGAGAAAAATATGGAGGAAACAGCTATGAGTACGGTGATTAAGGTAGAAGGCATGATGTGCCCCCACTGCAAGGCGCGAGTCGAGAGTGCCTGTAAGGCTGTGGAGGGTACTGTAGATGCTGTTGTAGATCTGCAGGATAAAACTGTGACAGTAACAGGCAGTGCCGATGTAAAAGCGCTGCGTCAGGCAATTATCGATGCAGGCTACGAGGTTATCGGCTAACGAATAACTGTACGCTTTATTGGACTGATAACAAAGTAGAATAAGGCCATAACAACAAAGGAGTGTTTGGCTATGTATTCTATTCGTTATGTTTGCGGTCATATTCAGGTTTATGATTATAAAGGAAACTTCCTGTTTTCTGCGGACAACGAACGGGAGGTTCGGGAGGAGCTTTCTGATTATGCGGAATCTGCGGCTTGATCTTTGCTATGACGGTACACGCTATAAAGGATGGCAGCGTCTTTCTCAATCGGATCAGACGATTCAATCCAAGCTGGAAAACGCATTGTCAAGAATATTGGAAGAGCCTGTGGAGGTATCCGGCAGCGGCAGAACAGATGCGGGTACGCACGCTCTGCGGCAGGTAGCAAATTTTCACTGCAGCAATCCAATGCAAAGCGATGAGATATTGATGCAGCTGCGCAGGTATTTACCGGAGGACATTGGCATATACTCCTGCAGGGAGGTGTCCCAGCGTTTTCATGCACGCCTCAATGCAAAAACAAAAACATACTGTTACCGAATCTGGAACAGTGAAGCGCCCTGTGTATTCGAAAGGAAGTATGTGCATCTTGAAAGAAGACCTCTGAACATTGATAAGATGCGTGAAGCGGCAGCGGATTTTTTAGGCACACACGATTTTTCAGCATTCTGTGCAAATAAAAATTTTAAGAAGTCCACAATAAGAGCGATTATGTCCTTTGATATCGTCGAATCAGAAAATGAAGTGCGTTTTTTGGTGACAGGAAATGGCTTTTTACACCATATGGTGCGCATTATGGTTGGAACGCTTGTGGAGATCGGTTTGGGAGAGCGTCCGGTGACTTCTGTTTCGCAGCTGTACGGTAAGGAGCGGGCAAACGCCGGCATTACGATGCCTGCCTGCGGCCTGTGTCTGATGGAGGTAAACTATTGAACATACAGATATTTGGCAAGAGCAAGTGTTTTGACACAAAGAAAGCGGAGCGATATTTTAAAGAGCGGCGCATTAAGTTTCAGCAGATCGATCTTCTGCGCTACGGTATGTCCGGTAAAGAATTTGACGCAGTACTGCGCGCGGTTGGCGGGATCGACAATCTCATTGACTGGGATTCCAAAGCGCAGGATATTACTTTGATGCGCTACATGGATGATCGCGCTGCAAAAGAGGACAAGGTTTTTGATGATCCGTCGCTGATGCGTACACCGATCGTAAGAAACGGCAAGTTTGCAACAGTTGGATATTGTCCGGAAATTTGGGCAACCTGGGAATAAGACTACGAAAGCAGTTCCGAAAGGAACTGCTTTTTGCTTGGAGGACGGCTTTGATATCAGCATTGGAGAAGATCAACAGCTTTCTGTGGGGGATACCTACATTGCTGATGATTATTGGAATCGGTCTGTATATTAGTATACGGACGGGATTTATACAGTTTCGGTTGTTTAATGGGTCTGTCAAAAGATTTTTTGCAGGCTTTAGGAGAAACACAAAGTCCGGTGATGGCGTTTCGCAGTTTCAGGCTCTTTGCACTGCACTTGCTGCTACGGTGGGTACCGGTAATATTGCAGGTGTTGCAGGCGCTATTGCCATTGGCGGACCCGGTGCAATATTTTGGATGTGGATATGCGGCTTCATCGGTATGGCAACAAAGTTTGCAGAGGCAACATTGTCAGTTTGCTACCGGGTGAAGAATTCAAATGGGGAATATGTTGGCGGACCTATGTATATGATCCAGCGTGGAATGGGCGAAAAATGGAAATGGCTGGCATATTTGTATTCCTTTTTCGGCGTAGTGGCTGCCTTTGGTGTAGGCAATGCAACCCAGATCAATGCGGTAGTCGGCGGTGTGAATGCAGTGATCGTTGCGCTGGGCGGCAGTGAGCGTGTGATCATTAATATGCTTGTTGGCGTTGTGATCGCCGCATTCTTAGGCGTGGTACTGATCGGAGGCGCAAAGAGGATCGGTATGATCGCCCAAACATTGGTGCCTTTTGCATCGGCTGCATATCTGCTGCTGTGCATTACGGTTTTGATCCTGCGTGGCAATATGATCCCGGATGTGTTAAAATCCATTATTTATGGTGCGTTTGAACCTGCTGCAGTTACCGGAGGAATCCTTGGATCCGCCTTTCGCGCCCTACGCATCGGTGCATCCAGGGGGACATTCACCAATGAGGCCGGTATGGGAACCGCAGCAATTGCCCACAGCGCAGCCAAGGTAGATCATCCTGTGGAGCAGGGGATGATGGGAATCGTGGAAGTTTTCATTGATACGATCCTTATATGTACGATGACTGCCCTTGCTATATTGTGCAGTGGGATCGCGATTCCGTATGGCACAGATCCCGGTGTCCGACTGACGATGGATGCTTTTTCCAGTGTGTTAGGACAGTGGATCAATGTAGTGATCACCATTGCACTTGCGGCTTTTGCTGTTGCTACAGTGCTCGGTTGGGGATTGTATGGCGGACGCTGCGCGCAGTATCTGTTTGGTGACGGGGTATGGCGAGCATTTGTCTGGGTACAGATGGTTACAACAGTACTTGGTGCGGTGATCGGCACGCAGACAGTGTGGCTTTTAGCGGAGATCGTGAATGCACTGATGGCAATTCCCAACTTGATCGTGTTGGCTGTTTTAAGTCCGGAGCTGAGCCGACAGGTCAAGCATTACTTCGTATATAGAAAGAACCGGAGCAGGTAATTGCTCCGGTTTCACTATTTAGCTGAATCTTAATGTTAAGTGGGCGCCGTCGCTGGAAATGTATGCCGTACACAGTGTTTCACCACTGTAATATTGCACGCGCAGATTGGGGATCGTATCAGGTAAGGATGCACAGATCATGATTGCATCACCGGGTGTCAGAGAGGATGCTGCAAATATAGTCTGCTGCTTTGTAAAGGTTTCACCGCTTGCGGATAATGTGCCTTGGTCGATACGGATGTCATACAGAGCGGTTTGGGTATAAAGAAGATCCCCTGTGGCATCGGTATCAATGAACAGCTCTGCGATCTGGGTAAATACAGAGGTGGATTCCTGGGTGAAGGGAAGAACGGATAATTCGCCGGGAATGATTTCGCGTTCGCTGGGGAAGTAGGCGTCATTTAGAATTCCGGTGAGCTTCTCATAAGGAACAGTGGCAGTAACCACACCGGATGCATAAGGTGCGATCTCATAGGGTGGGAAGAATACGCATAGTCCTTCGCTGGACAAGTACCAATGATTGTTCAGCTGCACGCTGTTTTTCAGTGCTTCAACAGATTCCTCATAGCCTTCAAAGAGGTTCAGTTTCTCAGCCTTGCTCTCAAGATCTTCAAGGATGAATTCAAAAAGGGTATTGCCATTGGCCTCAAAATCCATAATAGAATGAATGGATAATGTTTTGCCGGTGGTCAGATCATAGCTGACGGTTTCGTATACGGTCTCGGGATGAGAAGCACCGCTGAAGGTGGTGTGACTGCCAAGCATGCTCAATATGCCCAGGTCAAGGCGCATAGGTTCATATGCAATGACGCACTGATAAGGCGTCCAGCTGCTGCCGGGTTTATACGCGACCTTTGCTGCATCCAGAATATCCTCGGCTGTAGAGCGCGTAGAGTCCACTCGATTCAGGAAATTCAGCACAACTTTATCCGCAACTTCAGCATCCGGATGGGTAATACTAATATTCTGAAAAGTATAGCGGAATATTTCCGTACCGTCATCTGCGTTTTCAGACTCCGTCACAAGGGGCAAAGAAACTGCGCTCATAGGCAGCTGCTGAACGGTGATATCAGGTAGTGTGCTTTCGGATGTGGGGGCTGTTGTATCGCCGGGAGCGTCTGTTGCTTCCAAAGTGGGCTGGGTGGTAATGGGTTCTTTCGGTGCACAGGCGCATAATGAAAGGATAAGTATAATGCTGACTATCGCAAACAAAGCTCTTTTCATATGTGTTTCTCCTTCGAATATCTGTTTTGATAGGATTATATCATATGCGACTTGTTTTGACAATGGGATTTATGTACCTCTGACAGTGGTAATCCTTGACAAGATAGCTATTGAGATGTTAAAATATATAAAAATCGCAATGATCGGAAAGAGTAACAAAGCGTTGGCTGTTTCAGAGAATCTGTGCCGTGGCTGAGAGCGCAGGTGATGCCTTCTTGTGAAAGTGCGTCCGGGAGCGAATATAAGTAATAAGTGATAAATGAGAGTGGAACCGCGAGTTGTATGACCCGCCTCTTGTGCTTTGCGCGAGAGGTGTTTTTTATTTATAATCAGGAGGAAAAATTATGTATCTTTATAATTCTCTTACCCATAAAAAAGAACTTTTTCAGCCAAATTCACCGGATGTGGTAAAGATGTATACCTGTGGTCCTACGGTGTACCATTTTGCCCATATCGGAAATCTGCGCACCTACATTATGGAGGATGTGCTGGAAAAAGCACTGACTTATTTTGGCTATAATGTGAAGCGGGTTATGAATATCACAGATGTTGGCCATCTGGCATCTGATGCTGACACCGGTGAAGATAAAATGCTCAAGGGTGCAAAGCGTGAGAATAAATCCGTTATGGAGATCGCACAGTACTATACGGATGCTTTTTTTGCGGATTGTGATAAGCTTAATATTAAAAAACCGGAGATCATTCAGCCTGCAACCGGTTGTATTGCAGAATTTATTCAGATCGTCTCCGGTCTGCTGGAAAAAGGCTTTGCCTATGTTGCCGGCGGAAATGTGTATTTTGATACCTCGAAGCTGGATAAGTACTATGTCTTTAACGACCACGATGAAGAGGATCTTGCTATCGGTGTACGCGAGGGCGTGGAAGAGGATACCAACAAGAAAAACAAAAATGATTTCGTTCTTTGGTTTACCAAATCCAAGTTTGAAGATCAGGCACTGAAATGGGAATCTCCCTGGGGCGTAGGGTATCCCGGATGGCATATTGAATGCTCTGGCATTTCTATGAAGTATTTGGGTGAAGATCTGGATATCCACGCAGGCGGTATTGACAACGCTTTTCCCCATCATACCAATGAGATCGCCCAGTCTGAAAGCTTTTTGGGACACAAGTGGTGTAATTACTGGTTCCATGTGCATCATTTGAACACAGATACCGGTAAAATGTCTAAATCCAAGGGAGAGTTCCTGACAGTCAGCCTCCTGGAGCAAAAAGGCTATGATCCGATGGCTTATCGGCTTTTCTGCCTGCAGAGTCACTATCGCCGCAATCTGGTGTTCAGTTGGGAGAATCTTGATAATGCTGCTGTTGCTTATCAAAAGCTGATTGCAAAGATCGCTGCGCTGGAAACAGCAGGCGATGTGGATAACGATGCTCTCAGCGGTCTTAAAGAACGCTTCGCCAATGCGTTGAATGGCGATCTGAACACATCCTTGGCTGTTACCGCCCTTTATGATGTGTTAAAGGCAAAGACCAATGATGCAACAAAGCTTGCCGCCATTGCTGACTTTGATAAGGTTTTATCTTTGAATTTGTTGCAGGCAGCAAATGCACTGAAGGAAAAGCAGGCAAAGGATGAAGCGCAGTCTGCTGATCCGGAAGTGGATGCACTGGTTGCAGCCAGAACTGCGGCAAAAAAAGAAAAGAATTTTGCGGAGGCAGACCGGATCCGGGATCTGCTGAAGGATATGGGTGTTGAAATCATCGATACACCTCAGGGAACAAAGTGGAGAAAAGTATGAAGCTGCTGATTTTAGATGGCAACAGTATTATCAACCGTGCCTATTTCGGCGTAAAACCGCTGACTACCCGGGACGGACTGTATACCCACGCCATTTACGGCTTTTTGAATATTTTGGAGAAGATCGAAAAGGAAGAACAGCCGGAGGCGGTGTGTGTTGCTTTCGATCTTCACGGTCCTACCTTCCGCCACGAAAAGTATGATCTGTATAAGGCAAACCGCCATGGTATGCCGGAGGAGCTGGCACAGCAGATGCCGGTTATGAAGCAGGTTTTGCAGGCTATGAACATTCCTATCTATGAATGTCAGGGCTGGGAAGCCGATGATGTGATCGGTACGGTTGGCAGGATCTGCAGCAATAATGAATGGGAATGTGTCGTGGTGACCGGAGACAGAGACAGCCTGCAGCTGATCGATGACAATGTGCATGTCAAACTGATCATTACACGCCCGGGTCAAACCACATCAACCTTGTATGATAGAGCTGCATTTACTGATGAGTATGGCTTTGAACCGTCCAGAATGGTAGACCTGAAGGCGCTGATGGGCGATTCCTCTGATAATATCCCCGGTGTTGCAGGTGTTGGACCAAAGACTGCGTCTGAGCTGCTTCACAAGTATGGCTCATTGGATGGTGTGTATGCAAATCTGGATGACCCGGATATTCGCCCAAAGCTTCGGGAAAAATTGGAAGCAGGGAAGGAAAGCGCGTATCTATCTTATGACCTTGCTACCATTCGCACCAATGCGCCCATTGATTTCGAACCCATAGATGCTGTGGTGCAGCCCTATAACCGCGCTGCATTGTATGAGCTTTTTGTTCGATTGGAGTTTGTGCGACTGATCGACAAATATGGTCTTCGCGGTGCGGAAAAGGAAGCACCGAAGGTACAGTCAAAGACAGTATGTAATTTACCTTATTGTGATTGTGTCCCCGAAAATTGTGATAAAATTGCGCTCTATGTGGCACCGGACGGAACAGTTGGCGTTGCGTGGAGTGACGGCGTTTGCGCACTGACACCAATGGAGGCACAGTCACTTATTCCGATTCTTTCTTCTGCGAAGGAAGTCATCGGTCATAATGTAAAGGCACTGATGCACACTCTGGAGCAAATGGATCTGCCGGTTTGTGATTTCACTTTTGATACGGCTTTGGCAGCTTATGATCTGAATCCATCTCAATCTGATTATCCTGTATCAAAGCTTGCAACGAGCTTTTTGGGTGTTACTGCAGATGATGCAGATGCAGCAGCCTGCGCGCAGGGGGTCTGGAATCTGGCTCCCGTGTTGCTTGCAGAGCTTGTCAAGCAGGGTATGGAGGAGTTGTATTACGGAATCGAATTGCCGTTGTGCGGTGTGTTATATAGAATGGAGCGCACAGGTATCAGCATTGACCGTAATCAGCTGGAGCAGTTTTCTCAGATGCTTTCTCAGCGTATCGCAGACTGCGAAAGTTTGATCTTCGGCTACTCTGATGGACCGTTTAATATCAATTCCACCAAACAGTTGGGCGAGCTTCTCTTTGAGAAATTGGCTCTGCCGCCTGTCAAGAAGACAAAGACGGGTTATTCTACCAACGCAGATGTTTTGGAGAAGCTGAAAGGAAAACATCCGATCATTCCTGCGATCATGGATTACAGGATGCTGACAAAGCTGAAGTCTACCTATGCAGATGGCCTCATGAAGGTGATCGGTGCGGATGGAAAGATCCATACCACATTCCAGAATTTGGTTACAGCCACAGGCCGTCTTTCTTCAACAGAACCCAATCTGCAAAACATTCCAATTCGAACAGATCTTGGCTCTGAGATCCGCAAAATGTTTATCCCCAGTCCCGGGTGTGTTCTTGTCGATGCAGATTACAGTCAGATCGAGCTGCGTGTGTTAGCACACATTGCGGATGATAAGTCGATGTGCAAGGCATTCCTTGAAGGAATGGATATCCACACGGTGACAGCGTCTCAGGTATTTGGGATTCCTGCCGATATGGTTACACCGCTGCAGCGTCGTCACGCAAAGGCTGTCAATTTCGGCATTGTTTATGGTATTTCCGAATTCTCTTTGTCAGAGGACATCGGTGTAAGCCGCTACGAGGCGAAAGCGTATATTGACAGCTATCTGAATAAGTACAGCGGTGTTGCCCAGTATATGAAAAAAGTGGTGGCACAGGCGAAGTCAGATGGCTACACTACCACAGTGTATGGTCGGCGCAGGTATATCCCTGAGCTTACCAGCAGCAATTATATGGTGCGTCAAGGCGCTGAACGCATTGCACTGAATACGCCTATCCAGGGCACGGCTGCTGATCTCATTAAAATGGCGATGATCCGTATCGATCAGGTGCTTGCGCAGAAGTATCCCCAGGCAAAATTACTACTGCAGGTACACGATGAGCTGATCGTAGAATGCCCGGAGGAGATCGCGGAGGATGTGGCGAAGCTACTCAGCGACGAAATGCAGCAAGTGGCGCAGCTGAAGATCCCGCTGATCGCAGAGGCAAAGTTTGGCAAGACCTGGTATGAGGCAAAATGATGGTTATAACAAAAATGAAAGCTGAGCATACTGCTCAGGTTGCTGCGCTGGAACAGATTTGCTTTAGTTGCCCCTGGAGTGAGAACGCGATCATTCACGAGCTGACGAATCAAATATCTATTTGGCTTGTAGCGGTGGAGCAGGGGAAAGTCATAGGATATGTGGGCAGTCAGTACGGCTACGGCGAAGCGGATATGATGAATTTAGCAGTTGCACCGGCGTATCGCAGAAACGGTATTGGAAAAGCTTTGGTCGCAGAGCTGGTCGCTCAGCTGCAGAGCCTGGATATCCATTCTTTGACTTTAGAGGTCCGCCAGTCCAATTTGCCTGCGGTTATGCTTTATGAAAATATGGGGTTTTCGCAAGTTGGATTGCGTCCCAATTACTATCAAAAGCCGAAGGAAGCAGCACTGATCCTGCGAAAGGAGTGGTGAAGGTTGAATATTTTAGCAATTGAATCATCCTGTGACGAAACGGCTGTTGCTGTTGTTGCGGATGGAAGAAAGGTACTTTCTGATTGCATTGCATCGCAGGTAGATCTTCACCGGATCTATGGCGGTGTTGTACCGGAGATCGCGTCCAGAAAACACATCGAGGCCATTTACCCCCTTGCGGATCAGGCTTTACAGAAGGCAAATCTGCAGCGCAAGGATATTGACGCCGTTGCAGTTACCTATGCGCCGGGCCTGATCGGCGCGGTGCTGGTTGGTGTTAATTTTGCGAAAGCGGCTGCAATGGCACTGAATAAGCCGCTGATCCCCGTGCATCACATTCGCGGGCATATTGCGGCAAACTACCTGGCATATCCGGAGCTTGAGCCGCCATTTCTCTGCTTGGTCGTATCCGGTGGGCACACAATGATCGTGGATGTGCAGGACTATACCAAAATGGAGATCCTTGGTACGACACTTGACGATGCAGCAGGGGAGTGTTTTGACAAGGTTGGCAGAGTGCTGGGAATGCCTTATCCCGGCGGTGCGGCGCTGGATCGCGCTGCAAAACAGGGTGATGATCAGAAGTATATTCTTCCTCGCTCAAAACCCGGTGTGAATCCTTTTGATATGAGCTTTTCCGGTCTCAAAACTGCTGCGCTGAATTTAATTCATCATGCTGAGCAAGTAGGGGATACATTAGATATCAACAGCTTGTGTGCCGGCTTCTGCGCTGCGGTTTCTGATAATCTTGTTCCAAGAACGATGATGGCTCTTAATAAGTGCGGTTATAAAAAATTAGCGGTCGCCGGCGGTGTTGCGGCAAATTCCCGGATCCGCAGCGATATTCTGCGCGAAGCTGCGAAATTGGGCGCGGATGTTTATTTGCCGCCGCTTTCCCTTTGCGGCGATAATGCGGCAATGATCGGTGCGCAGGCTTATTATGAGTATCTGGCCGGTAACATCGCAGATATGTCCTTAAATGCATATGCAACAAAGTCCATCCTTGGTGAAGCGCTATAATAATGCAGGAGCATTTGCTTGCTCCTGCATTATTTTTGCGTTCTGACAATATTCATACAAAAATGAAAAAATTCAATTATGTCTACCGAGTAACTTACGAAATAATGACGGAAAATGTTTGACTTTTACATAAAAGTGTGTAAAAGTAATTACTTTATATCAATCAATTGGTGGCTGACCCTGTGGAAAAGTCTGTGGAATGTGTGTATAACTAATTGCATATTGTGTTTATTTATCATTATGGTAACTAAGTAAAAGAAAGATCCATATCGGAGAACTAAGATATCTGTCAATGAGGATGATTTGCTGCGGTTCAGGATGCAGGAATCCCTTCATCCATTGACATTGCTATCCCGATATGATAGCATCCATATAAGCAAAATTACTTTGAGGTAGGTACTTATGCTTAAAATCATTCGATGTATTGGTGAGGCAGATCTGCAGCAACTCTTTGACATATATGAGCAGTCTTACGCAGATGATTTTACAGACAGATATGGTGCGGTACCGTCAGGCGCAATGCTTACTGCGCAGCAGGATTTTTACGACTATTTACGCAGTTTTTTATATGAAGACGGTAACTTCTGTGCGGTTTGGGTGGTAGACGGCAGGTATTGCTGCGCACTACGCCTTGAGCGGTATCGTGATGGTTTTTTACTGACAGGCTTGGAAACTGCCGCCTATTTGCGCCAAAAGGGGTACGCATCAAAGCTAATGAGATCTGCAATAGAATACTGTGAATCAAATGCACTGCTACCAATATACTCTCATATTGCAAATTCCAATATTGCATCCATTAAAACACATATGAACAACGGGTTTAAGGTCATATCTGACTGTGCCGTTTTTTTGGATGGGAGCGTGAATCACCGAAGCAAAACATATTGCTACAGAAATGATAAAAAGACGAGGTCGTGAGACTTCGTCTTTTTTATCTGAAGAATATTTCACTTTTGCTATTATTTTGGATCGTGTAGCGCCTTACATTGAATATGCGCTCAATTTTTTGCAGGGAAAGACAAGTATCGGTACTATCTGAAAACACGCATTCACCCGAATCCATAATAATGATGTGATCGGCCAAGGCGGCTACAAGAGAAAGATCGTGTAGTATAGCAACAACGGTTTTTCCATTATTAGACAGTTCTTTCAGTAACATAAGAAATTGCAGCTGCGAAGCTGCGTCCATAGAGGCGGTTGGCTCGTCAAGAACCAAAATTTCCGTTTCCTGGGCGAGGATCCTTGCAAGATGTGCTTTTTGTCTTTCGCCGCCGGACAGGCTTGAAATGCGCCTAAGACTGAACGGCTGCATTTGTGTTTTGGAAATTGCATCACAGATCGCCTTGCGATCATCTGCTGTCAGCTTCTTCTGCAGACCTAAATAAGGCATTCTGCCAAAGCTGACCAATTCTTCCACCGTAACGGCAGGCACTGGCAAGTCCTGAGGAAGATATGCAAGTTTTTCGGAAAGCGCATTGCTTGAAACTGTTGAGATGTCTACCGCATCGATCAGAATATTGCCGGTGTACCGGGTTTGATTGCAAATGCAGTTGGCAAGGGTAGTTTTTCCAGAGCCGTTTTTACCGATGATCGCTGTAAATTTTTGCATGGGGATATCACAGGAAACGCTATGGAGTATCGTTTTGCCGTGGCGTGTGACCGTTATATTTTTGCACTCAATCATAGGCTTTCCTCCGTTTCATAAGCAGTATGAAGAGGAAAGGTGCGCCTATAAATGCCATTACAATGCCAACAGAGATCTCTGTGGGGGACAGGACTGTTCGACCAATTAGATCTGCAAGGATCACCAGGATCCCGCCAATCAGCGACGAAACTATCAGTAATGGGGCTGTAGATTCGCCGCAGAGCCTTCTTGCTATATGCGGAACGACCAATCCCACGAAGCCTAAAAGGCCGGCATAGCTTACTACAGCAGCTGCAGAAGCAGATGCGCAAACAGCACATAGCAGCCGAATAGCGACTGTGTTGACTCCGAGAGAGTGGGCAATGGTATTTCCAAGACAAAGGCAATGTATTTGTCTGGAAAATACTAAGGACAGAATCAAGCAGATGGCGATAATAATTCCGGGGATAATCAACTGGTCATAGGTCACACCGCTAAGGCCACCCACAGAAAATGCGTTATAGGATATGAGCACATCCGGATCAAGCCTTGTTAAAAAAGAGATGCAGGCATTCAGCAGAGTGGTACAGGCAATTCCCGCAAGAACCAGCGTTCCGGAATGTGCATTGACACGGTTAGCGACAGCTAAAATGATTGCAGTTGTGAAAAATGCACCAATAAATGCAAGTAGGGGCAGTGCCGAGACTGCTGCAGGGAAAAAGGACAATGTAAGTGCGCAGGCAAATCCTGCACCGGCGTTCACACCGATTATATTTGGCCCTGACAGGGGGTTTGCCGTTATAGTCTGCAGCAGCACACCGGATACGGACAGACCGATACCGGCTAAAATAGCCGCAAATACCCTTGGGATCCGCACATAATAGAGGATAATACTTGCATTTGAATAACCGGATTTCTTCAACAGACCGTTAATGAAATCCGTGATATTCATTGCTGTGCTGCCGAAAAGACAACCGGCTGCAGCGGAAAGTATCAGTAATAGCAATAATAAAAGGATGCCCCGTGTTTGGCGAAAAAAAGGATAGTTCTTTTTATTCAGCACATCCACCGAGCATCACTCCTTTGTAATTATTGCAGTATGTCGATCAGTTCCAGATAAGCCTGCGCCCAATTAGCATTTGGTTTATATTGAAACAGATCCTTTGACAGGTATATAACATTTTCGTTTTGTACCGCCTGCAATGCTTGCCATTGCGGCTGGGAGAATACACTCCGGGTATATTCGATAGCAGCCGTTTCATCTCCCATAGTGCTGATGAGAATATAATCCGGATCGCGATGCAGAATCTCTTCTACGCTGAGACCGTCCAGCAGTATAGGTGCGAAATCCGCAATGTTGACAGCACCCAATTCATTTAGCATTCTGCAGGCAAAATGATCCTTGGTGGATTTTGCTTTCATAGACCGCTCAGATGATCCGCTTCGAATAAACAAAACACTGGGGGTGTTCTCCGATGAACGAAAGTTTTCAATCAGTGTTTGAATCTGCGTTTCAAGATCGGCACCGTATTTTTGATAATTTTCCGTATTACCGGTGATTTGAGTGAAGGTTTTCAAAACTTGCAAATAGTCTTCAAAGCTCTCCACCCGAAAAACACCTGCCGGTATTCCCGCATCTTTACACAAACGGACTGCGGCGCATTGCGCAGGCACATCCGCCGATGCGATCACCAGATCCGGTTGAGCGGCGATCAACGCCTCGGTATCAATGCTTTTACCGGCACCGGAATCCACCAAAATGACAGAGTTATCAGCGAAACCTCGCTCAATACTTTCTTTTACTGTTATATCAATGCTGCCGCCAGCGCTGATCCATATATCTGCCAGAGAAGAAAACAAGACAGCAACACGCTTCGGTGCCTTTTCCAGGGCAATCGTTGCACCGGCAGAGTCTGTGACTGTTATGACAGGTGTACCGGGATCATCTTGTGTGCAGCCGGTAAGCAGGCTGATAATGATTACGATGACCAGTATCGGTATGTATTTTTTAATACAAGTCATTTTGTTTCAATCAGCTGGGACTGGACATTCTCAAAGCCAAGGCGGGCGATAGTGTCAGCAAAACGCTCGCCGGCAATGCCCTGATCCCGGAAAAGAATGATCGCTTTTTCCACAACATTCAATACTTCCTCTTCTGTGGTAAAGAGTTTGGTCAGAGGAGTGCCACGGGCAACCTTTTTTCCCCAGCGGCCGCCAATATAAACCCGGTAACCGGTAATGCAGTTATCAAATGCGTGGAAGGGGCACTTCCGGAAGCAACGGCCGCAGCTATTGCATTCATCAGCGGGAATGCTGATTTTTCCGTCAATCAGCTTTGCAGCCTGAATGGGGCAACCGGCTTCAATGGCGCATTTTTTGCAGCCCTTGCAGGCATCCTCATCAACCACCGGAACACGCTGGCCGATGATTCCGATATCGTTCAGATCTGGTTTTACACAGTTGTTGGGGCATCCGCCAACGGCAATCTTGAATTTATGAGGAAGCTTAACACTGTGATAACCTTCATAAAATCTTTTGTGTATCTGCTCAGAAAGGGCAAAAGTATCGATCAGTCCGTACTGGCAGGTAGTGCCTTTGCAGGAAACCACAGGACGAACCTTGGGACCGGTACCACCGGGCTGCATTCCATTTTCCTTGAGATAAGAACACAGTGGTTCAATATTGCCATACGGGATTTTCTGAATTTCGATTGTCAGACGAGTGGTCATTGCAATCTCACCGGATCCGAATTTCTCTGCAGCAGCGGCAATAATACCAACCTCTTTTGTTGTGATCTTGCCGTTTCTGGTGATCACACGGCAATTAAAGCAGTCCGGAGTGTTTTTGTCGCGGAGGAATCCTAAACCTTTCACTCGGGCAACTTCCTCGGCTGGTACAGTGCATTTTGGAAAAGTTGTATCGATCATAAGCTTTACCTCCTTATCAGGAATAATTGTTGAATAAGTATTGGATCGCTTCGACATAACCGTCAAGGCCGTGACCTTTTATGGTCTTTACACAAGCCATACCGGCATAAGAGATCTGACGGAACGGCTCTCTGGAATCCACATCGGAGATATGGACTTCCACGGCAGGAATACCAACGGATTTCAGTGCATCCAAAATTGCCACGGATGTGTGGGTGTAGGCCGCAGGATTAATGACGATGCCGTTATAAACACCGTAAGCACTTTGGATCTTGTCTACAAGGTCTCCCTCGTGATTGGATTGATATTGATCTACGGTGATCTGTAATTCATCAGCCGCCGCACTAAGGAGTGCCAGTAGATCCTGAAAGGTTTTCCTGCCATAAATATCCGGTTCACGAATGCCCAGCATATTGATATTTGGGCCGTTGATCACAAGGATCTTCATCGTACAGCCTCCTCATATATGGTTTGGATGATTCTTTTTGATACAGTCTGTGGGTCTGCATCGTTTTGGATAATGTGGTTTGCAAATGCTTCGTACATGGGTTTGCGTACCTGATACATGGTCGCAAGATCGTTTTGCTGGGAAAGAGGTCTTCCGTCTGTGGGAAGCAGGCTCAAGTCCCTTTGTAGCCAAATGATCGTGCCGTTTTGATGCAGTAGGTCATAGTTTACAGGTTGGGTCACACAGCCACCGCCGGTAGAGATCACCAACGAGGATCGCTTCCCGAGATCATGCAGCACATCCGTTTCGATCCTTCGAAAGGCAGGTTCACCACCTGCTGCGAAAATGGCAGGAATCGTGGTTTTGGCTGCTTTCTCAATATAGCTGTCAGCATCTGCAAATACGCGGTCAAGCTCTTTTGCCAAAAGCTGACCAATGGTAGATTTTCCACATCCGGGCATACCGATCAGAATGATGTTTTCCATTTGACGCTTCAATATACGGTAAATGGCTTCAATACAGATGTCATCGATTTCCCTGCCTGTAAACCACTGCGCACTTTCCTTTGCCTGTGCGATCAGCATTCTCAAGCCGTTGTCCGCAGTTAAACCGCGCTTTTGGGCATCCAGGAGTAATCTTGTTCTTGCCGGGTTGTAGATGATGTCCAGGACACCTTCTAAATATGGAAACAGATCCAGATCAATGGGCGAGGCACCGTTATTTGGATACATTCCAACCGGAGTGGTGTTTACGATTACAGCAGCATCATTATGCAGATGCAGGTTAGTGTAGTTGTTTTGGCCGGTTCTGGAGATAATGATCACATCTGCGCCAGCATTTTTCAGGACAGAAACAGCAGTTACGCCGGAGCCACCGCTGCCAAGAACAAGAACCTTCTTTCCGCTGACACAAAGACCGCTGTGCCTGAGCAAATAGGAAAAGCCAAAGTAGTCTGTGTTATGACCGATCAGTGTTCCGTCGGGTTTTCTGACAATGGTATTCACAGAGTTAAGCTCCCGGGCGATGGGGGTGAGGGTATCACAATACGCTGCAGCCGTCTTTTTATACGGGATCGTAACATTCAGCCCGTGAAAGGAATCGCTCTTCAGAAAGCTTTCCACTTCCTCAGGCGATTTTTCAAATAATGCATATGTATAGTCACCTAAATAACTGTGTATCTGTGGGGAATAGCTGTGAGACAGCTTTTCACCCAATAAGCCGCAATGCATTAAACCACCTCTGAATAACTGCCTAAATACTTGAATTCCTCGCAAAGATCGTCCAGCTCGCACATCAGTTGTACGAACTCCTCGGAATAGATGGAGGTTTCCAGATCGAAGTAGAACATAAACTCAAAATCCCGGTCGGGAATCGGCCTGGACTCCAGTTTTATAACATTGATACCCAACACATACATACGGGCAAGGACTTTATAAAGAGCACCGGGCTTATGGGACAGCACCATCATAATGGAAGTTTTGTCGGAACCGGGGTAAATCTCTAAATTCTTACTGATGCAGATAAAGCGGGTACGGTTATTACCCTCGTCCTGAACGGAAGCAGCAAGGCACTGCAGACCATACAACTCTTCACAGGCGTGGCTGGACAGGGCAGCGACCTCAAGAGAATCAGAGGACGCCACCATATTGGCTGCCACTGCTGTATTCTCCACCGGGATGATCTTCGCATTAGGGAACTGTTTTAAGAATTCTGAACACTGGTTGATGGCCTGCTCATGGGAGTAGATCTCCTTGATGTTCTCCAGCTTTGCACCTGACCTTGCAAGAAGATTGTGGTCAATCTTCATACGGAAGGTACGAACGATAGAGAAATTGTGATGGATCATAAGGTCATAAACCTTCTTTACAGATCCTGCCGTGGAATTCTCTATAGGCAAAATAGCGTATTGACACAGACCTTGCTCGATTGCATTAAAGACAGCATCGAAGTTCTTAAAGTACATAATAAACGGATTCTTAAAGATCCTCTCGCAGGCAATTTGCGCGTATGCACCTTCCACACCCTGGCAGGCGACCATAGGCGCCTGGGGAAATAGCTTGGGGGTGTTTTCGATAGAATTCGTGATCTGCTCATACAATGTGGTGATAGAATTGTTTCGCTTACTTTGATAGCTGCGACTTAACTCAAACAGCATAGAATACAGCACTCGCGTATAATTTGCCATTTCCGGGCCGGCCTTTTTTGCAACATCTGCAAGCTTTTCCCGCTCCCGCGAGGGAACAAAGATAGGAAGATTGTTATCTTTCTTATAATCTGCGATCTGCGCAGCTACATCCATTCGTGCGGCAAAAAGACGGACAAGCTCGTTGTCGATCTCATCGATTTTTCCGCGAAGTTGAGAGATATCCATAATTTATTCCTCCATTATTTTGATAGCATTGTATCAAATACAGCAATGGCTGCTGCGGCCTCGACCACAGGTACAGCCCGAGGTGCGATACAGGGATCGTGTCGTCCTTTGACCTGTAATTGCTTTTCTTCCATAGTGCTAAGACAGACAGTCTGCTGCGGTTTTGCAATGGACGGAGTCGGCTTGATCGCCACCTGGAAAACAAGAGGCATACCGGTGGTGATGCCGCCTAAAATACCGCCTGCATAGTTGTTCTTCGCACGGATCATTCCGTCACTGACATAGAAGCTGTCATTATTTTGACTGCCTCTCAGGTAGCTGCCTGTAAAACCGGAACCAAATTCCAAACCCTTAACAGCAGGAACACCGTATACGATCTGCGCGATGCGGCTCTCCATACCGCCAAACATAGGCTCACCCAAGCCTGCAGGAAGACCGGTAATGACGCATTCAATAAGACCGCCAACACTGTCGCCGTCTGCTTTTGCTTCAGCTATGGCCTGCCGCATTTTATCACCGGATTCGATGTTGAGAACGGGGAAGTCCTTATTGATAGCGTCCAAATCAGGGTTTTCCCAGTCTAAATAGACAGGCTCATCTGCAACACCGGCACAAACACTTAAATGTGCGCCGATGCGAATGCCTTTTTGTTCCAGCCATTGCAGACATAATCCGCCGGCAATGCACAGCGGTGCAGTCAGTCTTCCGGAGAAGTGTCCGCCGCCGGCTGCATCCTGAAAACCTTTGAATTTTAGCTGCGCTGTAAGATCTGCGTGGCCGGGGCGGGGCATATCCTTCAGTTGAGCATAGTCCTGAGACCGGGTGTTATTGTTGCGAATGATGGCAGCGATGGGCGCACCGCAGGTATAGCCGTCAACGATGCCGGACAAAAATTCCGGTATGTCCGCTTCCTTGCGGGGTGTGGAATGGTCGTTTTGACCGGGTGCGCGCCGATTTAGAAAGGCTTGTAATTTTTCAGTATCCACCGGCAGTCCGGCAGGTACATTATCAAGAGTCATACCAATGGCAGCGCCGTGAGACTGACCAAAGATCGTAAGTTTAATATTTTCTCCGTATGTGCTGCTCATATTGACCTCCTGCTTTTTTATATTCATCCCAAAATGCCGGGTAGGATTTATTGACGCACTGCGCGCCTAAAATGGTGACAGGACCGTCAGCAACGGTTGCACCGATACCGGCTGCCATTGCGATTCGGTGATCGCCGGCCGCGTCAATGGTACATCCACGGAATTTGCCCGGATAGACAGTTAATGTGTTTTCATCAGATACGGCAGTGATGCCAAACTGCGTTAGCATATTGCATACAGTGGCCACACGGTCCGATTCCTTCAGGCGCAATCTGGATATGCCGGTGAAGGTCGCGCCGTGCATCGCTGCAGCGGCGATCGCCATTATGGGGACAAGGTCCGGAATATCCTCGCAGGAAATTGTGACATTTCTATTGAGTTTTTCCAGAATAGACAGGATCCTGCGATCCCCTTGAGAAGATTTTAGATTTAAGTTTTGCATTGTAATGTCTGAACCTAAGGCGTTGGCTGTCAAGAAAAATGCAGCATTGCTCCAGTCACCCTCAACGGCGATTTCGCCTGGAGATAAAAACGGATAGGTGACATCAACGGTGTTATTTTCGCAGATGACGCCAAAGGCGGTCAAGGCATCCAGTGTCATTTGAATATATGGCTTGGACTCAACTCTTCCTGTGATGTTTACTGCTGTTTTCTCGGGAAGCAGTGCAGCAGCAAAGAGTAGGCCGGATACAAATTGACTGGATACACTTCCGTCAATTGAATAGATTCCGCTTCTAAGCTGCCCAGTACAGCGCAGCGTTGTTTCCGTTGGCCTGCTAAGCTGACACCCCATACGCTGCATTTCCTCCCACAAAGGCGACAGAGGCCTGCTGGGGAGTCGTCCGGATAACAAGAAAGTAGCATCTACACCAAGTGCGCCAACAACAGGAAGTAAAAAACGCAGCGTGGAGCCGCTTTCCCGGCAGTTAAGAACTGCACTTTCCGGTAGAGAAGTAACCGGCTTGACCAGATAACCGTTTTCGTTTTTATGGATCACTGCACCCAAGGCTCTTAAACAGTCGGCAGTTGCTTCGATATCCTCATTTGTAGCGGAACAAATAAGCGTAGTATCCCTATCGGCAAAGGCAGCACAGATCAGAAGGCGGTGCGCCTGGGATTTGGAAGGGATCGCGCAAATTGTGCCGCTGAGCTTTTTGGGTGAAATGGTAATGTCCATAGTTTATAAACCTGCTTTTATAAAGGTTATTACATCATCAATGGGACAATGAAGAATGCAGCATTTTCCGATTTGCTCCGGTACGATAAGGTTCAGTTTGCTGCCAAGACGCTTTTTATCTGACATAGCAGCACTGAGAATCTCCTCAGGTTCGAGATCGGTGTTGGTAGGAAGACCAAATGCGGTAAGAATGCTGCAAATCTGCAACGGAAGATCTTCGCTGCAAATATTCTTTACAGCAGCCGCTCTTGCCACCATAGCCATTCCAATGGCAACGGCTTTGCCGTGGGACACTGTAAAGTTGGATCGTAGCTCAATGGCGTGACCAAATGTATGCCCCAAATTCAGCTTTTGCCGCTCACCGCGGTCAAACTCGTCCGCAGCAACTACACCGGCTTTTAGTTCAATGCATCTTGAGACCACATAGGTGCGGTCAAAGTCAGTAGCGTATTTATACAAGTGATCAAAAAGGGCACTGTCATAAAGGATACCGTACTTGATGACTTCGGAACAGCCATCTATAAAAATGCTGTCAGATAATGTGTCCAATGCGCAGATATCGCACAGGACCAACGAGGGCTGATAAAATGCACCGGCAAGATTTTTTCCCGCAGGCAGATCTACCGCTGTTTTACCGCCCACAGAAGAATCGACCATAGCCAACAATGTGGTGGGGATCTGAATATAGGGGATACCCCGCAGGTAGGTTGCGGCAGCAAATCCGGTCAGATCACCGGTGACACCGCCCCCAAGGGCAATAATGCAGTCGCTTCTTGTGATGCGGTTTTCTGCAAGAAAGTTCAGAATCTGCAGATAAGTATCTGTATTCTTGCTTTCTTCGCCTGCAGGAAACACAAAATGAAAGACATCAAAGCCGTGCTCACGCAAACTGCCGGAAATGATTTCACCGTAGATGTTCCAAACAGTACTGTCAGAAATAATGGCGGTCTTTTCAACATTTCCAAGCTGGGAAACATATGCACCGATGTCCTGCATCAGTCCCTGGCCGATGTGCACAGAGTATTTTCTTGAAGTGTTTACGGTAACGGTATTCATCCGTCTACCTCCTCCTTACGGCGTTTGCCGTCATCCAGCAGTGCAATCAGCGCAGGAGTATCCTCCTGTTCAATGGCATTGCGGTATGCCTGCAAACTGGAAATATAGCAATCCAGTTCCTGTAAAATGTTATCCTTATTTGAAAGAAACAACTCCGACCACATTTGTGGATTCAGCCATGCAACGCGGGTGAGATCCTTATAACTGCCGGCAGAAAAACCTTTGTGCAGCAGGGCGGTAGGGGATTTGATGAATGCATTGCTGATGATATGGGGCATCTGTGAGGTGAAGGCGATCATCTCATCATGCTTTTGCGCTGTTGTGACGGAAAAAGATTTAAAGCCGCAGGGGAGTAGTGCATCTTTAATCCGCTGAAGCAGCTGCGGATCGTCATAGCGGGGCGGTACCAATACCATGGGCGCGCCTTGAAACATATTGGAACGGCTGTACTTAAATCCGGAGAATTGAGATCCTGCCATTGGGTGACCGCCAACAAAGGTAAAGCCATATTCTTCAGCCACAGGGAAGCACCTGCGGCAGATATCTGTTTTAACACCACAGCAATCGATGACTAAGGCACTTTTTTGGATAAACTGCGCGTGCTCTTCCAGCCAGGATGCGGATGCATCTGCATAAATAGACAAAAGGATCAGGTCACAGTTGCCGATGTTTTCATTTGTAAGTGGCTCTGCAACAACACCTGCCAGTTGCGCAAAGGACAGCATAGAGGTATCCCTGTCAGCGGCAAATACCTGATGACCGGCCTTGGCGTATGCTCTTGCAAGAGAACCGCCGATCAGACCAAGTCCTAATATGCCAACTGTCATTGGAGCGCCTCCCGCACCTTGCGAATCTGCATATTCAGTTCAGCAAACTGATCCGGGGTGATGGATTGAGCACCGTCGCATAATGCATGAGCAGGATCGTTATGGACCTCAATCATGATTCCGTCTGCACCGCAGGCAGCAGCAGCCAACGCCATAGAGCGGACAAGACTTGCCTTGCCGGTGGCATGGCTGGGATCCACAACAACGGGCAGGTGCGACAGCTGATGCAGCACCGGTACAGCAGACAGATCCAAAGTGTTTCTGGTATAGGTCTCATAAGTGCGGATACCGCGTTCGCAGAGAATAATATTTTCATTACCTTCACTCATAATGTACTCTGCACTCATCAGTAATTCCTGTAATGTGTTTGCAAGACCGCGCTTCAGGAGGATCGGCTTACTGGTCTTACCAAGCTCCTGCAGCAGATCGAAGTTTTGCATATTTCTGGCGCCAACTTGAATGATATCCACATCCTCAAACAGATCAATTGAACGGATATTCATAATTTCTGTAATAATGGGTAAACCTGTTGCTTCCTTAGCTTTCAGTAAAAGCCGGATGCCTTCGTCCTTCAGACCCTGAAATGCGTAAGGGGAGGTTCGCGGCTTGAAGGCACCGCCGCGAAGGATCTGCGCACCGGCGGCTTTGACAGCTGTAGCTACATTTACGATCTGCTCTTCAGATTCTACTGAGCAAGGCCCGGCGATCATTGCAAAATTACCGCTGCCAAGAAGAACACCTGCCGCATCCACAACTGAGTCGTTGGGATGAAACTTTCTGTTTGCCTGCTTAAAAGGCTCCGAGACACGCTTTACACTCTCAACGATCTCTAAGCTGCTTAAAAGCTCCATATCAACGCGGCTGGTATCACCGACCAAGCCAAGGACAGTGATCTCCTGACCCTCTGATACATGGACATCCAGATTCATATTCTTAAGCCATTGCAGCAGATGCGCTTTCTGCTCAGGCGTCGTACCGGGTTTTAATACTGCTATCATAAAACTACACTCCTAAAAAAAGATGCCGCACAGAAGCGATTCTGTGCGGCTATAATATACCAATTGCATTGGAATCCTTGCAGCACAAATCGCTATTACTTAGTGTAAAAAAAGTAATAGTAGTTAAAGCTATAAAACTGTGCAAAGCAAGAATATGCAGCCATAACAGGCCTCCTTAGTAAAATCATATGTATTGTATCACTATAATGATTGATTTGCAAGAGAAATTCTACATATTTCAAGGAAAAATTTACAAAACAATGCCGCCCTTTTATCAGAGCGGCATTGCGTTAGTTAATGGATATCAAAATATAAATCAAAGGCTATCATTCCGTTGAAACAAATGACTACTTGATATTGACCGGCGGTGTCCGGAAGCCAGGGGAGATCCAGTGTTGCATAATTATCATTCCAGAAATCCGACCAAGTATAGTCAGCGGACATACAACTCAAGGTTGTTCCATCTGCATCCTTAATGATAAACAAAACATTCAGGGGATCCTCTGTGATTTCGGAGTCATCACCCAGATAAATCAAGAAGGATGCTTTTTCACCCACAGAGAAGTCTGTGATGTAATCAAATCTGGAAAGATCGTTAACACCCCAGGGTGATGTATCAGGGGTCCTACACATATAAAAGTCCATATCGTTGTCTGTTATGCCAAAGCCTTCAAAGGCCTGGGCCTCCGGTGCAGTGTAGGTAAGCGTGCCGCCAAACACAGTGCTGCCGCCGGCAGACAGAACGGTAAATGTATAGTTTCCTTCCGGTATGACGGATGTGACCGTGACGGTGTTTTCGCTGATGCCGGTGATTTCCCTTATCTCACCATCGTTTACGCTGAAGGCTAATTTCCATCCTGCAGAATCGATCGGTGCGCTGGAATCCCAACTAAGGCAGATGGTGCCCGGGTCAGATGGGATCACTGCAAGATTTGAGATATTGATGGAATTTTCCGTGATCTGTGTTCTTTGACATACGCTCATTCCTGTTGCTGTGACCTCAACAGTATAGCCGTCGGTGTGGTTGATGTCCGTGAATTCAGCTGTCAGATCCGATGTTACGATGCTCTTGTCATAACCGTTTGCATTGTAGCAGCGGACACTCCAGGAAGTAACGGATGTGTCATCCGGTGCGCTCCAGCTTACAGATAAAATATTATTTGCAAAGTCAGTAACGACCAAATCAGAAGCACAGATGATTTTACTTGCTGTGTGGGTTATCAGATTGTTGCCGGTGAGAAGAAGATCATCACAGGGAACAAGAGTGAAATCATAATTCTTACCAATCGACAAACCGCTTATATTGACCATATGACCGGTAAAGACGATTTCTTTAACATCCTCATCATCAGTCGCATACTGTACGATCCATTGTTGAGAATCGGGTCCGTCCACAGTGAAAGCTATGATGGCGCTTCCGTCCTCAGCGCCGGTGACTGCGCTCATCTGCACGATATTGGTTTGTGTCGGCGTTGTATATCCGGTTGAAGTTTTGCCTACCAGATGGTGGAAGCCGTCAATGGTAACTTGAACTGTATATGCAGAATTGGGTGCAAGCGCTTCGAATACAGCTTTGCCGTTTTCCACAGGCGCAGTATGTTGGATGCCATATGTGTCAGAGCAAACAACAGTTAACTTCTTCTCGTCGATCTTGCTTTCGACAAGAACAGTCAGAACACCTTCGTTGTCCTCTAAGGTGATGGACACAGGCTGCAGATAATAGTTGCGGTAGAACAGCCAACCAGCCAACAATATAGCGCAGATCGACACAATGATGATCAGATTTCTAACCCAGTGAGAAGATTTTGCTGGTGCAGCTTCCTCACAGGTGGTCTCATCTGCGGATGGTATATCAGCAGGAAAATCCGTTTCTTCCGGGGCTTCCTCTTCTTCAACAGCGTCCTCGGTTTCACAGATATCCTCGTTGGCTGCCTCGGAAGGACTATCGGATGCTACATTGTTATCAGCATCGTCCACAGATTCGTTTTCTTCATCTATGACGATCGGTTCGGGCATCGGGATATCGATGGGCTCCGGTACAACAACAGGCTCCGGCGCATCGTGAGCGATCAGCTCATCTGCCTGATTCAGCATTTGGGAAACTTCTTCAGTGACTTCCTCCAGATCCAAATCAGAGGGATCGCTTCCCGGAACTGTTTCACCTGCATTGATGTCATCTTCTGATTCGTCGATAAATGTCAGATTGCCCTGCTCATCCTCAGAAAAGATCAGATCTTCTGTAATATCAGCAGCCAAGACTTCTTCAACAGTCTGCTCTACGGTATCGGCATCGCTGGTAGAATCGTCAGCAGTATGTGCATCCGCTTCTTCTGCAGGTTCTGCTGCTGATTCTTGGACTTCTTCAGCAGCAACATCAACAGGCTCTTCTTCCAAATAGGCACCGTTTTCGTTTTCTTCTTCAAAAGCTTCTTCACCGGGAATATCTTCGGGGTCAACAACCGGTGTAATAGGTGTATCATTAGCACCGTTTCGCTGCATATAGCTGACCAAAGCCTGTCCCATTTGAATGGGGTCTTGCCAGCGGTCATTGGGATCCGGTGCGCAGGCCTTCAAAATGATCTCAGATATCTCATAATCGCCGTAGGCAGGGGTAGGGAAGCTCTCACCGTCGACAATCTCCGGTAATGCGCCGTTATTGTATGCCTGATAAAGGATCAGACCGGCTGCATAGATATCCAGCGTGGAATTCAGAGCAGAGAATGCATCTGTAATTTCCGGTGCGGTGTAAGCGCTACGGTATTTATCCGGCAGTGAGGTATAGCGCAGAGAATCCAGGGACAAAAATCCCAAATCACCGATTCGGAATTCCTTGTCACCGTAGACAAAAATGTTATCCGGCTTCAGGTCCACAAACAGATAGCCGGATCTGCGGCATACAGCCAATGCGGCACACATATCCAAACCTAAATTCAATGCACCTAAATGCGTCATTGTGGACTTCCGGAAGACATGCTCCAAGGTTTTCTTGTAGGATGCCAGCAGGTACACATCGTAGCCTGTACCATCCTCCATCTGCACTACCTGACAGGCTTCATAGGGGACAAAACCTTCCAGTTGAGATAACTTCTGCAGGATCTGCGTTTCTGCAACTACACCGTCAGCCAATTCTTTGAAATAAGCGGCAGCAGCTGCCTTATCCGGATATGCGCCTGTGAGCAAGAGGGCATCTAACTGAACCTGTGAAGCAGGTACAGAAATGATCTTTACTATGTATTTTTCATCCGTATCCTTTTTCATTGCAGGACAGCATCGGACACCGTTGTGGTCGCTGAACGGCTCACCCATTAAAAAATTATCAAGCATTGGCGAAATCAGCTTTGGCTGAGACACATATATCGCCTCCTTTTATCATTCATTGTATATGATAAAATAAATTTACAAAAAAAGCAACAGGTTTATGGTTGTTTTATTCTCCAAGAAGTGATATAATCTATTCGAATCCTGCGGCGCTTGCCGCTGTGCTCAACAGGAGGTCTATAATGAATAAAATAATTTGTGATGTTTGCGGAACATCTTATCCTGAAACCGCAACGCAATGTCCCATTTGCGGTTGTGTTCGACCCGGTGATGTGCATACGGTTGAAGGGGAGCCTGCCAATCAGTCCGGTGTTGCAGAATCCACCGGCTATACATATGTTAAGGGCGGTCGTTTCTCCAAATCAAATGTAAAAAAAAGAATGCGCACAGCACATAACGGTGTTGCAGACGGCGATCAAATGCATACGGATGAGCCGGAGAAGACCTCCAAGAAGGATGTTGGTCTGTTGATCACAGTTGCTGTGCTTCTGCTGGCGATCATTGCTGTGGTGATCTATATTGTCGTACATTTCTTCGTGCCTGCAAACACGAACGACCGGGATCCTGTTGATCAGACCACTGCTGCGCAGACTACAGCTGCTGATGAAACCACTTCAGAGCCAACCCAATTGGAGATCCCCTGCGAGGAACTGCTTCTTGAGGTAACGCAGGTCCGGTTTGACTCAGTGGATGCATCTATGCAGCTGGATGTTCAGATGCTGCCTGCGGATACAACGGATGAATTGTACTTTGAAAGCAGTGATCCGTCTGTTGTAACGGTATCCGCTGACGGTCTTTTAACAGCCGTCGCTGACGGAACTGCCGAGATTCGTATTGTTTGCGGTGATGCTGAGGTTGTTTGCGAGGTCATCTGCAGCATTTCTGAAGAAACTACACCGACTGAGGAAACAACAGAACCGACTACGGAGCCGGAAGAGGTATTTGAGCTGAACCGCGAGGACTTTTCTTTGTTCTTTGTAGGTGATTCCTGGAATGTTTACAGCGGTGAGCTGGATCCCAAGACCATTACCTGGAGTTCCAAAAACGAAAAGGTTGTTACTGTCAAAGACGGTGTGGTTGAGGCGGTAGGCCCCGGAGATACGATCATCTACGGCGAATATAACGGAACAAAAATCAGCTGTGCTGTTCACTGTAAGTTTAAGGTTGATTCCGTACAGCCTGAGCCGGACGAACCGACCTCTACCGGCACACCGGATTGTATTATCAGTCATTCCGATGTTACCCTGAAACTGGATGGTACGGAATCGCAAAAATCCTTTGTCATTATGCTGAAGGATGCAAATGATCTCCCTGTTACAACTGTCACCTGGAGATGTGATGAACCTTATTGCACGATCAACGGAAGTATTATAAAGGCTGCTTCCCGCGGAACGGCAAAGGTTTATACAACCTACAACGGATACACATACAGCTGTATTGTTCGTGTACAGTAATAGAAAAAGGCAGCACCCAAAGGTGCTGCCTTTTTCTATCCATCGATACCGTCGCGCCATCTGCGGAAAAGCAGGGTAATGCACCACAAACCGGCAAGTCCGACAAGTGTGTAGATTACGCGGCTGAATACAGCGCTCTGTCCGCCAAATAACCATGCGACCAGATCAAACTGAAACAAACCGACCAGGCCCCAGTTCAAAGAGCCGATGATGGATAAGATCAATGCAATCGTGTCAAACATAACTGCCTCCTTAATTTTTCTGACATTTCTAATATTACCCAACTCAGAAAAAATTATTCACGCTGATTACGGATTATATGATTGCAAAAACTGCTGAAAATCGTTATAATGTAGAAAATACACAAAAGTGAGGTCAATGTATGGTAACACTGTATGAGGGCGCTTTTGCAAAAGTGAATTTAACGCTGGATGTACTTGGAAAAAGAGCTGACGGTTATCACGATGTAAAAAGCGTTATGCAGACGATTTCTATTCGGGATGACATTGAGATCGATGTGGATACCGGACGGGATTGGGAACTGTTTTGCTCGGAAGAGGGAATACCATGTGATGAGACCAATCTTGCCTGGCGGGCAGCAAAGGTATTCTGCGATGCAGCTAAGATTGACCCCAACGGCATTACTATCCGCATCACCAAGCGTATTCCTGCACAGGCAGGTCTCGGTGGCGGCAGTGCAGATGCCGGTGCTGTGCTTCGCGCACTGAATAAGCATTACGGCCATCCTTTCTCTGTGCTTGCTCTTGCAGAGCTGGGCGGCAGCATCGGCAGCGATGTGCCTTTTTGCACGCTTTGCGGAACTGCAATGGCAGAAGGGCGCGGCGAACGCCTGCGTAAGTTGCCGGATATGCCGGACTGTGTATTTGTAGTGTGCAAGCCGGATTTTTCCGCATCCACCCCGGAACTTTACCGCAAATTGGACGAAAATGAGATCGCAAAGCACCCGGATCATCAGGCAATGGAGTCCGCACTTCTTGCAGGCGACCTGCTGAAGGTGGCACAAAATGTTTACAATGTGTTTGACCCGGTGGTAACCCAGGATCATTTAGAGTTGAACTACATTAAATCAATTTTTAACAGCTACGGCGCTATCGGCTATCAGATGACCGGCTCAGGTTCTGCTGTCTTTGGAATTGTGTCTGATTTTGAGGTCGCTGCCGTGATTTGCAATATGCTCAAGGATAATTATCAACAGGTGTATATTGCGAAGCCTGTGTGATCTGTAATACCGCCCATACCATCTTGGCAGTATGGGCGGTTTATTGGACTTTTTATATGATATTGTATGGACCGGGAGGCGATGTGAATGCTTGAGATCCTTTATGGCACAGACTGGGTAGCAAACCGCGATGCTATTTTTCATAGAATATGCGATGATATTTCCAATAGACGCGGAAACCGCATTTTGATGGTGCCGGAGCTGACAAGTCATGATGCTGAAAAAAGGCTTTGTCAGTTGGCAGGGGATACCGCAAGCCGTTATGCCGAAGTGCTGACCTTTACCCGCCTGGCAAGCCGTGTGGCCGATGCGGCCGGTCACGGTGCGATCTCCTGTATGGATAACGGTGGACGCATCGTTGCGATGGCATCGGCGGCACGACAGCTGCACAGTAAGCTAAAGGCTTATGCCTCTGTTGAAACAAAGCCGGAATTTCTCATCAGTCTCGTGGATGCAGTAGACGAATTTAAGCGCTGCTGTATTTCCGGTGAGGATCTGATGACCGCATCAAAGAACACGACCGGAAGTCTTGCACAAAAGCTGGAAGAGCTTTCTTTACTGCTGCAGACCTATGATATGATCTGTCATCGGGGAAAACGCGATCCGAGAGATCAGATGACCTGGCTTTTAGAGCAGCTGGAGGACAGCACCTTTGGTGAGGAGCATACCTTCTATATTGATGCGTTTCCTGATTTTACAAGACAGCATATGGCAATATTGGAGTACCTGATCCGCGTTTGTCCGAATGTTGTTATCAGCCTGAATTGTGACAGACCCGGAACAGATACACCCGGCTTTGAGATACCCGGTGCAACTGCTTCGGATCTGATCAGTTGCGCAAAGCGACATGGCGTTGCATTTGAATTGCATAATATTCCTGCAGCAAGATCTGAACTGTCTGCGGTGAAAGAGCGTTTGCTTTCCGGAGGCGCGGAGAATATCTGCCAAGCGGACCGGCTGAAGGTTTACCGTACCGGCAGCGTTTATCAGGAATGTGTTGCTGCTGCGCAGCAGATTGTTAAGTTGCTCCACACTGGTGTAAGATACAGAGATATCGGTGTAGTTTGCGCAGAGCAGGATGCATACACGAGTATTCTTGAGATGAGTTTTCATCGCTGTGGGATACCGTTTTATCTGTCCGGTACCGATAATATTTTGGATAAACCGGCTATCGCAACTGTTCTTGCGGCGCTGGATGCTGCGCTTGGAGGATTTGATCAAAAGGATGTTCTGCGCTATCTTCGCGCGGCACTTTCTCCCTTATCAGCAGATACTTATGACCGCCTTGAAAATTATGTTTATCTTTGGAATATTTCCGGCAGCAGATGGCTTACGGACTGGACCTTTCACCCGGATGGCTTAAACGGAAAGTGGACAAATGCATCCACACAACAGCTGGAGGAACTGAATGCTGCCCGTGCTGTGGGCATCCTACCCCTGCAGCATTTGCGTCAAGCGTTTGCTGACAGTGTTAATTTGCGCCAGCAGGTCATAGGGCTTTACCATTTCCTGAAAGAAATATCTTTTGCAAAGCATTTAGATGATCTTTCTGCAGCGTACGAGGCAAAGGGTGATCACACCAATGTGCAGATCCTTGACCAGCTTTGGGATATTCTGCTTCTTGCATTGGAGCAGATGTATGATGTTTTGGGTGAAACTTCCTGGGATAGTGAGTCCTTTGCCCAACTGCTCAAGCTGCTGCTGAGTCAGTACGATGTTGGTACGATTCCGGCAGTACTGGACGCTGTAAGCATTGGCACAGTCAAAGCTATGCGCTGTCAGGAAACAAAGCATCTGATCGTTTTAGGAGCGCTGGAAGGCTCATTACCCACCTATGGCGCCAGCGCAAGTGTTCTTTCCGATCAGGAGAGAGTCGAGCTTCGAAAGCTTGGACTGCCGGTGCTTGGCGGTTCTATGGATATTCTTCAGTCTGAATTCAGTCAGATATACGGCGTGTTTTGCGGTGCACAGGAGACCATCACCGTATCATGCCCCGCCGGTCAGCCGTCTTTTATTTACCGAAGGCTCGCACAGATGGCAGGCGGAGAACAACAGATCGATCTGTATTTGGGTGCTGCTTTAACAGACCCCCTTGATGCGGGCGCATATCTTGCAAGATTTGATGCACAGGAAACTGCGCGAGAATTACAGCTGAGTGAACATTTTGACAGCGTGCAGCATAAGAAAAACCATAAATTGGGCGATGTTGACCCTTCCAATATTAAGCGGATGTATGGCAGCACACTGAATTTATCCGCCTCTCAGATCGACCGTTTTGCAGACTGCAGACTGTCTTATTTCCTGAAATACGGCCTTCGTGCAAAGGAGCGTAAGCAGGCAAGCATCGATCCTGCGGAGTTTGGCACCTATGTCCATTGGGTCCTTGAAAATACAGTGCGCGATATTATGGTGCAGGGAGGCTTTGATGCGGTTTCACTTGAAAAAGCCTTGGAAATCGCGGATGCATTTTCCAAGCAATATGCACAGGAGCATTTTTCCCAGCTGGAGACACAACGGCTTTCCTATTTATTTAGCAGAAACGCCCAGGAGCTGGCGGTGCTTGTCCGGGAGCTTTGGAATGAACTGCATGAAAGCAAATTTGTGCCCGTTGGTTTTGAAGTTGCTTTTGGTGACGATTGTCAGATGGGTGCCATTCCTATTACGGGACACGCGATGACTGCACAGCTTCGTGGCTTTGTTGACAGGATCGACGCCTGGCAGGAAGAAGGCAGGAATTATTTCCGCGTTGTTGACTATAAGACCGGCAAAAAGGATTTTGACTATTGCGATGTGTTCAACGGCCTTGGCTTGCAGATGCTGCTTTATTTATTTGCGCTGCAGGATGAAGGCAGTGTGTTGCTTGGCGAACATCCTTTGCCAGCCGGTGTACAGTATTTCCCGGCACGGGTGCCATTTGTGGCAGCTGATGGCATTTTATCTTCGGATGAGGCGGATGCCGCCAGAGAAAAGGCGTGGAAACGCAAAGGTCTGCTTCTTGCTGATGATGATGTTTTGTGGGCAATGGAGCCGGCAGAAAAACCAAAGCGTTTATCTGTATCTGTTAAGAAAGACGGAACAAAATCCGGCGATATTGCAAATCGTGAGCAGTTTGCAATGCTAAAGGACTATGTGTTTAAGATCCTGGGTGAAATGGTGGACTCCATCGCATCCGGGTCAATTGAGGCCAACCCCTATACCAGAGGCTCCAAACATAATCCATGTACATACTGTCCGTATGGTGCTGTATGCCATCCTCAGTATGTACCGGGCAGAAGAGATTTTGCAGCAATGACACCGTCCCGCTTTTGGGAGGAGATTGGAAAGGAGTTGAATTCCAATGGCTGAAAAACTGACTCCTCAACAGGAAGAGGCAGTATATAACCGCGGCGGTAAGCTGTTGGTTTCAGCTGCTGCAGGATCCGGCAAAACAAAAGTGCTTGTGGATAGGCTCCTATCCTATATTTTAGATCCCGTTGATCCTGCGAATATGGATGAATTTTTGATTATCACATATACAAAGGCAGCCGCAGCTGAGCTGCGGGCAAAGATCGCATCCAAGCTGTCCGAGAAAATTGCTCAATGCCCTGAAAACAGGCATTTACAGCGTCAGCTTCAGAAGCTTTATCTAACGAAGATATCTACTGTTCACGCATATTGTACGGACCTGATACGGGAGTTTTCATACGCGTTGGATGTGCCCTCTGATTTTCGGGTTGCGGACGAGCGGGAAGCATTGGAGCTAAAACTGAAGGCTGTGGAAAAGGTTTTGGAGTCTGCTTATGAGAATCTGTTGACAGACAAGGATTTTGTAACCTTTGTGGACACACAGGGCATAGGCAGAGACGATCGGCAGGTTCCGGAGATCCTTCTCAAAGTGTACGACAGAGCACGATGTCATTTAAGTCCTGACAGCTGGCTTGACTGGTGCTTACAAATTTGTCAAACTGAGGATCTTGACGATGCAGGACAGACAGTCTGGGGCAAATATTTGATGGATCAGCTTGCTGTATATGTGCAGTATCACATCAATGCGCTTCGCGGCTGTGCCGACAGTGCAATACGCACCGACGGTTTTGAAAAACCGGCGGCGCTGCTTTATGATACGATCCTTCAGCTTGAACGGTTGCGCGACAGCATGCGCTGGGACGATGTGATAAACAATGCGGCTATCGACTACGGCAGACTTACATTTCCCAGGAAATGTTCGGACAATCAGCTGGCAGATAAGATCAAGGCTGTTCGTGCAGCCTGCAAGGATGGACTGGAAAAGAAACTGCGTGCCTTTACGGATGATAGCTTCCAGATCCTGCGGGATATGGAGATGACTGCATCTGCCACAAGAGGATTGGTGCATCTTGTGCGTGCTTTTGCTTCAGAATATGAAAGACTCAAAAAAAGTCGTAGAGTGCTTGATTTTGGTGATTTAGAGCATAAAGCATTGGACCTTCTTACGGGTAAACGCAGGGGTGGACCTACAGCTCTGGCAGCAGAGATCGGTCAGCGCTTTCGCGAGGTTATGGTGGATGAGTATCAGGATTCCAATGAGGTTCAGGACACGATATTCTCCGCTTTGACCATGAAACGGCAGAATTGCTTTATGGTGGGAGATGTAAAGCAGTCTATATATGAGTTTCGTTTAGCAGACCCCACGATCTTCCTTAACAAATACAATCATTATGAAAACGCCGGAAACGCCGAGCCGGGTCAGGGACGAAAAGTGATGCTCAGCAGCAATTTCCGATCTGCCACCGCTGTGATTGAGGCGGTTAACGATGTGTTTCGTACCTGTATGTCCGAACAGACCGGCGGGCTTAAATATGGAGATGACGAAGCGTTAAATGAGGGGATCGAGCATATTCGAATAGACGAACCTGAAATAGAGCTGCACGGTATCGAGGTGGAGGAGGACACATATGCAGAAGAAGCGGCGTTTACCGCAGAGCGTATCTGCCAGCTTTTGGACGGAAAGCATTTTGTTCGCGACGGTGCCACGCTGCGTCCTATTACAGTGGATGATATTGTGATTCTGCTCCGCTCACCCGGATCGGTCGGCGGCGAATTTGCGTATGCCTTGCAGCAAAAAGGAATCAACTGTACAGCAGACGCTGCAATGGATCTGCTACAAGCAGAGGAGATCATTGTTCTGCGTTCACTTCTGCAGGTCATAAGCAATCCTTTGCAGGATATCCCACTTCTCGCTGTATTGAGCAGCTGCGTGTTTTCCTTTACTGCAGACGAACTTGTTGAGATTCGTTGTGCGGATAAATATGGCAACATTTATGATGCTGTTTCCGCCTGCAAAACGGATAAGGCACAATCCTTCCTTGAGCTGATTGCCAATATCAGAGAAGATGCTCGTTTGATCGGACTATCTCATCTACTGGAGCTTGTACTCGCAAAAACAAGATTGGATAGTATTTTTGCTGCAATGCCTGACGGCGAACAAAGGGTAGAAAATCTTCAGAGCTTTTGTCAGATCGCAGGGGATTGTGAACGCAGCTGCGGGTATGATCTTGTCCGCTTCTTGGAATATCTGGATGCAATGGATGAAAGCGGTATCGCTCCGACAGCAGATAACACACCCTCCGGTGCGGTTCGGATCATGAGTATCCATAAATCAAAAGGCTTGGAGTTTCCTGTGGTATTTCTTTGCGGACTTTCCAGGACATTTAATAAAAGAAGTGCGACAGAAAATGTGCTGTGTGATAAAAAACTCGGTCTTGGACTTTCCTGTGTGGATACCCAAAACAGAGTGCGTTATCCCTCTGTTGCAAAACGGGCGATTTCCGCAAAGATCCTTTCTGACGGACTGTCCGAAGAAATGCGTGTTCTTTATGTTGCCATGACCCGGGCAAAGGACCGTCTGATTATGACATATGCATCCCAATCGCTCCAAAAGGAATTGCAGGATATCTCAGCACGGCTGGATATGTCGGGAGCAGAGCTTATGGCTATGGATGTCAGTTGTCCCGGAGAATGGGTACTTATGACAGCTTTACGCCGTGTAGAGGCAGGCGCATTCTTTGCCATCGGTGGTCGGCCGGATAGGGTAGATGTACATAATTTGCCCTGGCTGATCCAGGTCCATAGTCAGCTTATTGAAGATACTGCAGCTGTGCAGGATATACAATCACAAGCTTCTCTGGATGAGAGAGTTCCGGAAATATTGGAACGAACATTGCCGTTTGAGTATGCGCATGCAGCAGCTACAAAAACACCCTCCAAGCAAACTGCAACACAGCTGAAAGGACGCTATAAGGATCAGGAGATCTCAGATAATGCCGTTTCTGAAGCAAAGCGCCAACGCAAGTGGAGAGAACCTGCATTTGTAACGGATGCCGTAAGCGGGAAGATGTATGGAACGGCGATCCACGCGGTTATGCAGTTTATCAACTATAGTAATTGTTCTTCCAGAGATGATGTTTACAGGGAGATCCGCCGTTTAACAGATGCCGGCTATATTTCTCCGGAGCAGGGTCAGATAGTTGATGCAAATGCAATTGCAGAGTTCTTTCTGTCTGATATAGGCAGGGAAGTGAGAACAGCAAAAAATGTACTGCGGGAGTTCAAGTTTACGCTTCTTGATGATGCAGCAAATTATGTTGCTCAATTGCATGGAGAACGCATATTGCTGCAAGGCGTGATCGACTGTGCTGTCATTGACGACGACGGTATTACGGTTATTGACTTTAAGACTGACCGGGTGACCGAGCAGACAATTCAGTCTGTCACAGAAGGTTATCGACCTCAGGTGCAGGCTTATGCCGGCGCGATTTCCCGTATTTACGAATTACCGGTGAAACGGAAACTTCTGTATTACTTTTCTGCTGGTCGGACGGTTTCACTTGATTAAAAATCGCCGTGGTAACAACCACGGCGATTTTTTTAGCGCTGATTCTGTCTGCTGTTCTGGTTTTGATTATTCTGATTGTTCTGCTGGTTCTTGTTCTGGTTGTTCTGGTTGTTCTGGTTGTACTGATTGTTCTGATTGTTCTGATTATTCTGATTATTCTGATTCTTGTTCTGCTGATTCTGATTATTCATCTTTTTATCCTCCAATTATGATAACAGCATTGTCGCTGCGTGTATAGGTTGCCCCAACTTTCAGGATTTATCCCGGGGCTTGAATATCAGACTGACCAGCAAACCTGCACTGATCGCAGCTGCAATGCCGCCGGCTGTAGCTTTGAGTCCACCAATGAATATTCCCAGGAAACCTTTTTCCTGTATGGCTTCGCGCACGCCTTTAGAAAGCGTGTAGCCAAAACCTGTGAGCGGCACGGTCGCACCAGCACCAGCAAAATCTACGATTTTTTCATAAATCCCCAATGCGCCCAGGACCACACCGACAACTACATATCCGGTTAAAATCCTGGCAGGCGTAAGTGTAGTTTTATCAATTAAAATCTGACCGATAAGACAAAATATACCGCCAACAAGAAAGGCTTTCAAAATGTCAATCATGATAACTACCTCCGGTGATCGTGACTGCGTGACAAATTCCGGGTATTGGAAGACTTTGCTGCGTTGATGTGGGGGAAAGCAGGGCACCTGTGCCACAGAACAGGATCTTTTTTAACTTGTTGGATCGGATCTGATTCAGAAGATACCCGCAGAGCGTGACAGCGCTGCAGCCGCAGCCGGAACCGCCTGCGTGGACATCCTGCTTCAGTGGATCGAAAATCAAGGATCCGCAATCTGTCAGCTTTCCGCCAATGTTGAGACCCTCTCTTTGGGCTAAGGTCAGTAAAAGCTCCTTGCCAATATTTCCAAGATCGCCGGTTACAATGAGGTCGTAATCATCTGCTGTAGTATTCAGATCCTGAAAATGTGCACGGATGGTCGATAGGGCAGACGGTGCCATTGCTGCGCCCATATTATTGGCATCCTTTACACCAAGGTCTGTTACAGTGCCGACTGTGCAGGCGGTGATCCGCGGGCCGGTCCCGTTTTTGGACACCAGTGCTGCACCGGAGCCGGTAACTGTCCATTGCGATGTTGGTGTTCGCTGTCCGCCATAGCCTAAAGGAAAGCGAAATTGTCTTTCCGAGGATGCAAAATGAGAGGATGTCATTGCTATAACATTATCAAAAGAGCCGGATTCTACTGTCATTGCAGCCATCAGTAAACTTTGCGCCATTGTTGAGCAAGCGCCATACAGTCCCAGGTGTGGGATGCCGTTATTTCTAAGGGCAAAGGATGAGCCGATACATTGATTCAAAAGGTCTCCGGAATAGATAAGACCGATCTGATCTTTGTTAATACCGCTCTTTTTTATCAATGTATTCAGCGCCAATTGTTGCATTTTTTTCTCGGCTTGTTCCCAGGTTTTTTGACCGAAAAAGGCATCCTCGCATACGAGGTCAAATGTGCTGCAAAGAGGACCGTCGGATTCTTTTTTTCCGGCAACACTTGCCCATGCACAAATTACGGGTGGTTCACACAGCACGAAGCTTTGCTTACCCATTTGCTTTGCCATCGTAATTTACCTCCTGTATTTTTTGTAGTATATGTAAAAAATACAGGAATATAAAAACCCGGCATCCGAAGATGCCGGGTTTGTAAATTATTTGCCTGCCAAGGCGCGCTCCAGCCAAACACAGCCGAAGTCCAGCGCGGTGTAAAGACCGGCTTTTTCGCCTTTCTTAACGATACGGTCACGGCTTTTTGCAGCGGGATCAGTCAGCTGAAGCTGTACGGAAACGCGGGATGCGACCTCGGTATCACCGATTTTTTTTGTTTCCAAAATCTGCAGCATTACGATATGGCTGTCAGCCATAGAACCGTAATAAATCAAATTGTCCTTTCGCATAAGGGGATGCCCCTTATAGGTCAAAACCTGGTTCTCAGACATATAAACCTCCATTTAAGAATCGTGAGGCTTTTGATTTACAAAAGCCTCACATAAATTTTAGGCCTTTTCAGACAGATAACTGCGAACAAGATCCTGCAGCAGCTCGTCCCGGTCGATCTTGCAGATCATGCTCCGGGCATTATTATAATTGGTAATATAGGTAGGATCTTCTGTGAGCAGATAACCAACGATCTGATTGATGGGATTATATCCTTTTTCACTCAGAGCGTCGAACACGCTGCGGAGTGTGCGATGCATATTATCCTTGTCTTCGTTGGGTACGGCAAATTTGATGGTGCTTTTCATTGAACTTTCCGTCATATGAACGACCTCCTTCCAAGTGATATGGACATTATATCCCATTTTTTCCGGGGTGTAAAGACCTGAATCATAAAAATTTGTTTGAATTTTTATTAACGCAATACAGCAGACAGGTCGGATGCTAACTTTTTGAGCACTTTATTAATGACCTGCTCAATATCAGTATCTGTAAGGGTACGGTCATCAGCACGCATTTGAAGTGCAAACGCCATACTCTTCTTGCCCTCAGCAACACCGGGGCCGCGGTAGATATCGAACAGGCGAATGTCACGAAGAAGCTTACCTGCTGCTGCACAGATGCAGTCTACCACCTGCGCGACACAGATATGCTCATCGCAAACAACAGCCAAATCCCGGGAAACTGTCGGATACTTAGGCAGAGGCATATAGGTTGCTTCAGGCAGCTGCAGATCAGACAGCTTATTAAAGTCGATCTGTGCGCAATAGACATCAGATTCGATATCATAATTTTTGGCAACCAAAGGATGGATCTGTCCAATATAACCTACTTCTATACCGTCGATGGTGACCTTGGCGCAACGACCAGGGTGATAGCTGGGATTTGAGCTGTCTGCGCTGTAGCGGGCAGGCTTGATGCGCAGATTGGACAGTATTGCTTCCAGTTCGCCCTTGATGGTGAAGAAGTCTACATCATCGCCGTAAGTGCCCAGCGTCAGGATCTTAGGCTCTTCCGGGAGCACCTGTCCTTCGGTAGGCAGATAAATTTTCGCGATCTCATAGAGCTTAACAGACTTGTTGTGGTAAGCATTATTTCTGGAGAGAATATCCAGCATAGAAGGCAGGGAGGTGGTGCGCATGACAGAGGTATCTTCACCGAGGGGATTTTGAATACGGAGCGTCTTTCTCAAAGGAGAGTCGCTGCTTAAGCGGATCTTATCAAAAATAGCAGGGGATACAAAGGAGTAGGTGATGATCTCGCTGTAACCCAGGGAACGGCAAACCGCACCGGCCTTGCTCTCTAACTTCATATAAGGGGTGTAGCCGCCTTGGGTAGAAGTCTTAAAGGCGGTAGTGGGGATCTCGTTATAACCGAAGGAACGGCCAACTTCCTCAGCAATGTCCGCCATCAGGTTCAGATCAGGACGCCAGGAGGGAACTGCGATCTCATTATCGTTAACGGGGATCTCAAGATAATTAAGATAGCGGACCATATCCTCTGTGGAGATGCTGGTGCCCAGCAGGGCGTAGATCTTCTCAGGCTCAAGGATGACTGTCTTGGGCTGGGGAACATAGTTGATGATATCAATGGTTCCGTCCAGCACATCGCCGCAGGAGAGCATTTCAACAAGCTCGCAGGCACGCTGCACAGCAGGGACTGTCATCATAGGATCCAAATTCTTTTCGAACTTACCGGAGGCCTCTGTACGCATTCCTAAAGCCAATGCAGTCTGACGGATGGATGTTCCGTTGAAGTTTGCAGATTCAAAGACGACCATTGTTGTATCGTCCAGTATCTCACTGTTTTCTCCACCCATTATGCCGGCAAGGCCGATAGGCTTATCATCGTCAGCAATGACAAGCATACCGCTTTTCAAGGGGCGAACGACGCCGTCGAGGGTAGTTAAAGACTCACCGTCTTCGCTTTCGCGGACGATGATCTTACCGGAGGACACATACCGATAGTCAAATGCGTGCATCGGCTGGCCGTATTCCAGCATCACATAATTGGTGATATCCACGATATTGTTGATAGGACGCACGCCGTTGGCACGCAGACGGTCCCGCAGCCATTTGGGTGAGGGCGCGATCTTCACATTGGCTACCATACGGGCGGTGTAACGGTTACAAAGCTCCTCTGCGGGCACTTCTACATCCAGCTTATCAAAAATAGAGCCGGCATCGCTGCCTTTTACAACAGGCTCGTGGTGCTTCATAGTTTTTTGGAAAGCTGCAGCAGCTTCACGGGCAAGACCGATGATAGAGTAGCAATCGGGACGGTTGTTGGTAATCTCAAAGTCTACAACCGTATCGTCATTTCCAATGACTGTGTTGATGTCATCACCAGGCTTGCAGGGCTCTTCAATGATCCAGATGCCGTCTTCGATGGCGTAGGGGAAATCGTTGACAGTCAGACCAAGCTCTGTGAGGGAACACAGCATACCGTTGGAGGGCACACCGCGCAGCTTTCCCTTAGTGATATGAATGCCGCCGGGCAGCCAGGAGTTATGCAGTGCGGCAGGCACCAGGTCGCCTTCCTTGACATTCTGTGCGCCTGTAACAATCTGAACAGGTTCTTCTGTGCCTACATCGATCTGACAGACCCACATATGATCAGAGTTTTCGTGCCGGACAATGGAACGGACCTTACCGACAACAACATTCTTGATCTGTGCGTCCAGACGCTCATAGGTTTCGACCTTCTGGCCGAAAATAGTCAGTTTGTCTACAAATTCTTTATCAGATACATTGGAAAGATCAACAAATTCTTCATTGATCCACTTTCTGTTAAGCTTCATTGTTTTCTACCCCCTTAGAACTGCGACAGGAAACGCATATCGTTATCAAAGATCAAACGAAGATCGTTGATCCGTGTGCGGCGCATGGCCATACGCTCCAGACCCATGCCGAATGCGAAGCCGGAGTACTTTTCCGGATCAATGCCGCAGCACTGCAATACCTTGGGATGGACCATACCGGCACCCAGCAGCTCGATCCAGCCTTCACCGTGACATGTAGAACAAACATTGCCGTCTACTTCACCTGTGCCATGACACTTGTGGCACTGCATATCCATCTCACAGCTGGGCTCGGTAAAGGGGAAGTGGTGGGGCCGGAAACGCATGACAGCATCCTCGCCGTACAGACGCTTCATCAATGTAACCAGCGCACCCTTCAGATCGCCCATTGTGATGTTTTCATCCACAACAAGGCCTTCGATTTGGTGGAACATAGGAGAGTGTGTAGCGTCTGCCTCATCTTTGCGGTACACCCTGCCGGGTGCCAGGATGCAAATGGGAGGTTTCGCATTTTCCATAACACGGATCTGCATAGGACTGGTCTGTGTACGCAGCAGGACGCTGTCATCATCTGTAAAATAGAAGGTGTCAGAGCGATCACGGGAAGGGTGGCCCTCCTCGATATTCAACCGGGTAAAGTTATAATCTGCCAGTTCGATCTCCGGACCGTCGACGATCTGATAACCCATACCTACGAACATATCCTTGATCTCCTGCAGCACCTTATTCATAGGATGCTCGTGTCCCATTTCCACTTCCGCGCCGGGAATGGTCACATCCAGAGCCTCGGCTGCCAGCTTTGCTTCCAGGACGGCAGCGTTGATGCTGACCTTGCGCTGCTCCAGGCAGGATTCGATATCAGCGCGGACTGAGTTGGCGATCTGACCCATAATCGGGCGTTCCTCGGCAGATAAACCGCCCATTTGCTTCAAGACAGCGGTAAGTTCGCCTTTTTTACCCAAATATTTAACTCTCAGTTCTTCCAGATCTGCAGGCGTTGCAGCTTTGCTTAAAGCTTCCAGTGCCTGCGTTTTGATCTGCTCCAATTGTTTTTTCATATCGATACTTCCTTTCGGTTTATATAAAAAATAATCCTCCATCCCTAAATCGGGACGAAGGAGCGTTCCTCCGCGGTACCACCCGCGATTCGCCATATGGCGCAGCTTATGTGATGAAATGCATCACTGATCTGTAACGGAGATCTGCCGGCAGTACCTACTATAGATCCTTCAGAACTGCAGCTCACGGGAGAAGGCCTGTTGCTGCACATAAGCGGATCCCACCACCCCGCTTTCTCTGATAATGTGTTTGCCAGCACAGACAGCCCGGTCAAAGCCTTTGCATATTGGCATCATCCTACCATATTTGTGAATAAAATGCAAGTATTAATTATTATTTGCCTTGACTGCGGGAAATGTCAATGCTACGATTAAACCACCATGGATAAAAGGGAGGATCAGGCGTGCAGATTTCTATTGATCATAATCAGGTACTGGCACATTTGCCTGTTAGAAAACCTGACAGCCACAAGGGAGATTATGGGAGGATCCTGCTTCTGTGTGGTAGTGTCGGATATACCGGCGCTGCAGCACTTGCGGCTATGGGCGCACTGCGCAGCGGTGCAGGTCTTGTATATGTGGGTGTACCTGAGAGCATCTATGTAATAGAAGCCATCAAGCTGACGGAAGCCATCGTACTTCCTCTTCCGGATCATAACGGTACGCTGTGCGAGAGAGCTAGCGATAAAATTGCTGAGCTTTTGCCTAAAATGGATGCAGTGCTGATTGGTCCGGGACTTGGCTGCAATGAGGGAACGCTTCATGTGGTGGAATATGTGCTGACAAACTTTCAAAAGCCGGTAATTGTTGACGCAGATGGCATAAATGTTTTGTCGCAGCATAAAGATGTATTGCGCAGCAGAACTGGATCTACCATATTAACACCTCATCCCGGTGAGTTTTCCAGGATATATACTGGTCAATGCAGCGGAATTTCAGCTGCGGAGGAACTATCCCGGGAGTTAGGGATTATTACTGTTTTGAAGGGACATAGAACGATAATTACAGACGGTAAGGATTCTTATATCAATACTACGGGAAATCCCGGTATGGCTGTCGGCGGATCAGGAGATGTGCTTGCCGGCATAATCACAGCACTGGTTGGACAAGGCCTACCCCCTTTACAGGCAGCAGCGTGCGGTGTGTGGCTTCACGGTGCAGCTGGCGACCTTTGCGCCGAAGAGCTTGGTCAGTATGGAATGCTTCCTTCTGATATGGTAAATGCACTGCCGCGACTTTTGAAATAGGGCGTGATGCGTTGAAACGGTTATTTGCTGCATTACTGATATGTATTACTTTCTTAGCCGGGTGTTCCGATAATGAGGGATCTTTGAATAAAGGACTTGAGTTGAGGAATATGCTGCTTTCAGCATCCGGCTGCAGCTTTCAAGCTGCTGTTACAGCAGATTACGGTGATAGATTATATACATTTTGTGTGGAATGTGTTTCAGATAAGGAAGGGAAGCTTACCTTCTGCGCTACTGCACCGGAATCCATCAGCGGCATCAGCGGCTTTGTTTCTTATGATCGTTCAGCGCTTACTTTCGACGATGAAGTACTTGCGTTTCCAAAACTAACAGATAAGGAGATTTCGCCGGTCAGTGCGCCGTGGATATTGATCAATACGCTAAAAAGCGGATATCTGACTGCCTGCGGCAAAACAGAAGAAGGTTATGAACTGCTGCTGAACGACAGTTATGAGGATGAAGCATTGCTGTTGCAGGTGTACATTGATGAGGATCTGGAGCCTTACTTTTGTGAAATTTTATGGCAAGGACATCGCGTTCTGTCAATGAAGGTCAGTGAATTTGAATTTTTGTAAATTTTTGTCGCTGCGTGCATAGGATATTTTGACAGCACCGGTATAATATCTGTGTGATCGTGGGAATATTTAGATACCGCGTTACATACGGAGTCATCCGGTAACGCTGGCAATGATATCTCACGGAGTGTGTTATAATGGACAGCACAGTTAGACGCGGTGACATTTTCTATGCTGATCTGTCGCCGGTAGTAGGAAGTGAGCAGGGCGGCACAAGACCGGTTCTGATCGTTCAGAACGATACAGGCAACCGGCATTCTCCTACAGTGATCGCCGCGGCAATCACCAGTCAGACCGGGAAGGCAAGACTTCCTACGCATATCAATATTGCAGGCGGAAGCGTTGGATTGAGTAAAGACTCTGTCATTTTGCTGGAGCAGATCCGTACGATCGATAAGAAACGCCTGCGAGAGCATATGGGCAGGTTGGACGACGAACAAATGCTGCTTGTGAATGATGCGATCGCGGTCAGCTTTGGATTGCCGGGTGTATAGCATAAAAGAATATTCGCCCCTTCCCGTGCATAAGCTGCGGGAGGGGGCGATTAATTTGTGTGGAGAATATGATGTGCTATATAACAGTCAAAAGATTGGCTCAGCGAATATCAGTGAGAATGGCTTGTATTACAGAATACAAGCAAGCTGCTGCATCGCAGAAAATGAGATGTCGCGAATGAAAATCCTTTGTGGCAACGAGTTTTTGGATCTTGGACTGCTGATTCCGGAAGGGGACAGTTTTGTGCTGCGAAAAGATCTTCCAAGGAAACATTTGACAGGCGGGAGTATAAAGTTCGTTGTATACAGTAATGCTGATCGAATTACAAAATTTCACGCGAACACGCCTGTTTCCTATTTACATTTGCTGGAGGATTCGAAGTTGGTCATCAGATCGGATGAAAAGTGTATTATATTCAATGAAAAACTATAACTCCAGCAGCACCGGGCAGTGATCGGAACCCAGGATCTGGGCTTCGATGGCTGCCTTTTTAATTTGGCTTTGCAAACGGTCAGACACGATGAAATAATCGATTCGCCAGCCTGCGTTGTTTTCTCTCGCCTTAAACATATAACTCCACCAGGTATATGCACCAGTGAGCTCCGGATACAGATACCGGAATGTGTCGGTAAATCCGGATGCGAGCAGTGTATTAAAACGATCACGCTCCTGATCTGAGAAACCGGCATTGCCGCGATTGGATTTTGGATTTTTAAGATCGATCTCCTTGTGTGCTACATTTAAGTCACCGCATAAGATGACTGGCTTTTCTGAATCTAACCGTTTTATATAGCTAAGGAAAGCCTCCTCCCAAAGCATTCTGTGATCGATACGCGCCAGTTCCCGCTGGGCATTCGGTGTGTAGCAGGTGACAAGGTAGAAATCCTTATACGAAAGGGTGATAACGCGACCTTCGGTATCCAACTCCGGAACACCGATACCGTAGGTGACAGCATCCGGTTTGACTTTAGTAAGCACAGCAGTCCCTGAATAACCTTTTTTCTGGGCATAGTTCCAGTATTGGTAGTAGCCGGGCAGCTCCAAGGTCAGTTGATCGGGCTGTAGCTTAGTCTCCTGAAGGCAGAAAAAGTCTGCATCTGTTTGATGAAAATAGTCTAAAAAACCTTTTTGAATACAGGCGCGCAGGCCATTGACATTCCAGGAAATGAATTTCATATAAGCTCCTATGGAAATAATTTTGTAGTCTCGGTGAGAAATGCGAAATCCTCCGGGCTGAGGGTAACGGACGGACTGTCATATATCAGCGCATCCGCTGCGCGGATCGTTACGGATTCCACATTCAAAATACTGTCTGCAGTCAGTACTAAGCAGGCTAATGCCAAGGTGATATTATAGTCCGACAGTTGCGTGATCTGATTGCTGAGGGTGATCTCGGCAACGCCATTATTTATTGTCAGCTCTTGCAGGGAAACACCGGCCGGGAAGGGAGAGGCGAACTGATAGCTGATAGGTCCGGCGAGGTACAAGTTAAGTAAATATGTTGGGTCATCCTTGTGCCCAAGCGCTTCCCGCGGCTCAACATCGATGATGGTTCTGCTTTCGCTGTGGTCAGATGACTGCGTACAATAATAAAAGCTGACAGGATCTTTGGGCGAGCCGTAATTAGAATATGCGGTGCACCCTGAGGCACCAAGGGAGAGTGCGACACAAAGTACAGTGATGATCAGCTTTTTCATCCCTCGTCCTCCTCAGTATCAAAGGATGGGAATGTTACAGTGAAAACACTGCCTTTTCCTTCCTTGCTGCTTACGGTTATCTCACCACGGTTCTTTTGTACAAGTCCGCGAACGATGGACAATCCTAAACCACTGCCACCGGATTTCCGGGAGCGGGCCTTATCTACCCGGTAGAAACGCTCAAAAATACTGCCAAGTGATTCTTCCGGTATACCGACACCGGTATCTTCGATTCGGATGATAGCATTATCTTCATCCCGGTTCAAGGTTATAAAGAGCTTCCCGTTGGGGGTGTTATATTTAATGCCGTTTTCAACAAGGTTAAACAGAATCTGATACAGATCGTCCACTACGATCAGGATCGGACAATCGTTCTCCAGATTGACAACGATTTCGATATTATGTTCGTCGGCAATGGTGCGAAGCATTCTCAACACGCGTTCAACGGTAGGCGCTATATAGGTGATCTCATATTCCTCATCCTCATATATCTCGGATTTAGATAGGGTTAGAAGCTTTTGTGACATTTTATTTAGCCTGTCTGCCTCTGTTCCGATATCACTGACGAACTCACGAACGGTATTCATATCCATATCGTTATGCAAGATGGAGTCCGTTAGTAGTTTGATGGATGCAAGTGGCGTTTTTAATTCGTGGGAAGCATCGGAAACAAATTGCCGGCGCTGGTTTTCAGAGGATTGAAGCTTCAGCGTTAACTCGTTGAACTCGTTACCTAAGACTGTCAGCTCGTCACGACCACCCATCTGCAGCTTATGGGAATAATCGCCGGCTCGAATCACACGGATAGAGGTCATAATTCTACGCAAACGCTTGGTAAAGATCGTTGAAAAAACAATGGAGAATAAAAACACAACGATCTCAAGTATCATGGTAATGATAAATATGTTATTTTGCAGGGAGTCAATTAACGCGCCTTGCGCGGAGTCTGTTTCGGAAATGTAGACGCAGCCGGTCAGCGTACCATACTGCATAACAGGTGTGGCGGCGTTGGAACGCATAGCACCTTCACTGTAGGACCAGGTGAATACATTGTTGATAGCCAGCGCGTCGGCGATCTCCGGAAAAATAGCATACTTTCCGATAATAGGTGTTGATGGTTCAGAGTCATAGACAACGATCCCGATATTGTCTGTCACGATCAAACGGTCAACTCTTAAACTGGTGATCTCAGAAACAGCGTTGGATACAGTTGTTGTGTTCAATGTATTCAAGTTTGCAATCTCGGAAGCCACCATATGGCTTTTTTCGATCATGGAAGTTTTTTTGCTGTTATAAAATAACTCCTGACTGATCTGAGCGCAGTAAACATTCAAAAAGACCAAGACTACAAATGTGACTACAACATAGGTCAGCGCATAATAAAAATGCGTACTCCGGAATTGGACCGGTAATCTCCACTTACTTTCGGAAGTAATAGCCAACGCCCCATTTCGTCATAATATACTGCGGATCAGCCGGATTCCTTTCCAGCTTCTCCCGCAAACGGCGGATGTGAACATCTACAGTGCGGATATCGCTGCGGTATTCATATGCCCATATGGTATCCAGCAGTGCCTCCCGGGAATAAACACGGTTTGGGTTACGCATCAGGAATTCCACAACATCAAATTCTTTTGCAGTCAGATCAGCTAAAATACCGTCTTTGTATGCGTTTCTGCCAGCAAGATCCAATGTAACAGAGCCGATTGTCAGCGTAGTAGGTTCTTCCTCTGTCTGGGATGTGGTTCTGCGCAGCAGCGCGCGCACCCGCGCCTTCAGCTCCAAGATGTTAAAGGGCTTTGTAAGATAATCGTCTGCACCGTGTTCAAATCCCAAAAGCTTATCCATATCTTCCGTTTTGGCGGTGAGAAGGATGATCGGCACATCAGAAAATTCCCTGATCTTTGTACAGGCGGTCAGACCGTCCATCTCAGGCATCATAATATCCAGGATGATGAGATTTGGCTGCTGACTTTTTGCCAGTGAGACCGCCTCTACACCATTGGTGCCGGTAATAACTTCATATCCATCATTACTCAGATTAAAGCGGATGCCTTTCACCAACAGATCTTCATCATCTACAACAAGTATCTTCATATTAACCTCCTGATACAGTGACATATTCCAGCAATGTCGACAGTCGTCCTTCGCCGATACCTTCCACTTGAAGCAAGTCATTTACGGTGTTAAATGGTCCGTTATTCTCCCGGTATGCAACAATATTGTGGGCAATCGTCTCACCAATGCCGGGAATTTGAATAAAATCAGAGATTGTTGCAGTATTGATATCCATCATCCCGTCGACATAAACAGAAATAGTTGTGCCGGATGGATCCGTTGTTGGACTGCTGTCGGATATGATGATCGAGCGGTCTGTAAGAGAACCCATAATGTAACCTGTAAGAAACACAGCAAATGCAGCCGTTAATGCGATCAGTGTAATTAAACTCCTATTTTTCAAGATCATACCCCCAAATCGCATTGACGAGAATGTTATCAACTGCTATAATGTACATATTATACACGACTTTTTATCTGTGGACAAGTATGTTCCGGTTAATTGAGGTAGAAATATGAAAAAAGTCAGAAAATTGTGCCTGCTGGTTACAGCTCTGCTGATATTCAGCCTGATGGTTTTACCGGCAGCTGCAACGCAGCAATCCGATACGAATGATCAGATCCAATACAATCAAACCACGCTTTTGGGAAGTTCTCAGTTAATTACCAATGCGAAAGCTGTGGTTTTATATGAATATACGACCGATACCTTTATGTACAGCTGGAATGCAGATACACCGATGTATCCGTCCAGTATGGTCAAAATTCTGACGGCACTGCTTGCTGTTCAAAAAGGTGATCTGTCCGAAGTGATCACGGTCAGACAGGATGTCCTTTCAACGGTTGCTTATGATGCCGTGAGTGCAGATCTTCTCGATGGCGAACAGCTTACTCTTGAGCAGCTTTTGTACTGTATGATGGTAGGCTCTGCCAACGATGCTGCTGCTGTTATAGCAGATCATATTGCGAGCGGACAGGATGCGTTTGTTCAGGAAATGAATGCATATGCACGATCACTGGGTTGCACGAACACTGTCTTTACAAATGTTCACGGTTTGCACGATCCGAATCAACATACCACTGCAAGAGATATGGCGCAGATCGTTGCAGATGCAATGAATAATGAAGTGTTCAGAGAGATATTCGGCGCTGCGCGATATACTGTTTCTGCCACCAATTTATCTGAAAAGAGAGAGCTTTCAAATAACAACTTACTTTTAGATACAGCTTCGTACTATTTTGATGGGCGCGTTACCGGTGGCAGAACAGGTGTTACTGAGGATGGTGACCGCTGTGTTGCAGCCACCGCTGAGGATAACGGCATGCAGGTAGTCAGCATCATTATGGGCTCAAAATCCGTCTATGAAGAAGACGGATATACCGTGCGCAGTCACGGTGGTTTTGATGAGACCAAGGCACTGCTGGATATCGGCTTGTCCGGCTACAAAGCCGTTGGTATATTGTACCCCGGTCAGGCGTTGAAGCAGCTAAGCGTTAACAATGGGAATGCCAATGTGACATTGACACCGGCAACGGAAAGTGCGTCGATCGTGCCGGTAAATGCTAATGCTGAGGACCTCACTTTCCAGTATCGGTATCGTAATGAGCAGCAGAATGCACCGATTGAGAAAGGTCAGGTATTGGGCGATGTTTCCGTATACTATAACGGTATCTGCGTTGCTGAGACAGAGCTTCTTGCTCTGAATGAAGTAGCTGTAATCACGCAGCAGCTGCCTGTCCAAGAGTCTGCGGGCGATGGCTGGGCGATCGCAGGAAAGATACTGATCATATTAGCAGCATTGGCGATTTTGATATTCGCTGTTCGTTTTGCTGTGAGGAAGATCCTGATTAGAAATGCGGTAAAACGCTCAAGACGATACAGACGCAGCAGAAGAAGGAGCAGATAATGTTAGATTGGGATTTACTCGAGAAAAACTGCTTGGGCTGTAGTGCTTGTCAGCTATGTCGAACGCGGCGTAATGTTGTCTTTGGTGTCGGACCGAAAAACGCAGATATAATGTTTGTAGGTGAAGGTCCGGGGGAGCAGGAGGATATACTTGGCGAACCCTTTGTTGGCGCAGCGGGAAAACTCCTTGACGATATGCTCAGAATTATTGATCTGAGCAGAGAAAACGCATATATTGCGAACATTGTTAAATGCCGCCCACCTGGAAACCGCGACCCTATGGAGGATGAGCAGGATGCGTGTATTGGATACTTGTATAACCAAATTGCATTGATCAAGCCAAGGATCATTGTTTGCCTCGGCCGTGTGGCCGCAAAGCGGCTGATCGACCCGGAATACCGCATTACAAAGCAGCACGGCGACTGGATTCAGAAGAACGGTATCTGGATGACGGCAATATATCATCCGTCGGCACTTCTAAGAGATGTCTCTAAAAGACCGGAAACATTTGATGATCTTTTGTCCATACGGGCTAAAATGCGAGAGATTATATAAAGAACCAGGCTTCAGTTGAAGCCTGGTTTTTATATTATTCCTCATAAGTGAGGATCTCTTTTGCAAGATAGACAGGGCGGTTTTTGCTCTGTTCAAATGTCCTGCCAACATATTCACCGATGATGCCGATGCAGAACAGCTGCATACTGCCTAAAAACAGGATCAGCACAATGATCGTGGCATAACCGGGAATATCGATCCCGGTGATCAGCTTCTGCAGGATCACAACCACCAGATAGATAAATGCGGCTATTGCACTCAAAAAACCAAGAATGGTCGCGCCTCGCAGCGGTGTGGTGGAATAGCCAATGATGCCGTCAATGGCATAATTCAGCAATTTACGAAAATTCCATTTTGTGGTGCCTGCAGCGCGCTCGCAGGCCACATAAGGGATAAAGCAGGTGTTGTAGCCCACCCAAGCGAATATTCCCTTGGAGAAACGGTGATACTCGCTCAGCTGCAGGATGCTGTCAGCAACACACCGACGAAAGGTGCGGAAGTCGCTGGCATCAGCTTTTAGATTTACATTGGATAATTTGTTGATCAAAGTGTAAAAGGATTGTTTAAAGAATGTCAGAAGTTTGCTTTCATTTCTCCTATCCTGATAGGCGGCAACGATATCAAACTCCTCTTGCTCGTCCAGGATCTTTACCATATCGCGGACGATCTCGGGCCGTTGCTGCAGGTCTGCGTCGATAAGAGAAATATATGCGCCGCTGGCCTGCTGAATACCTGCATAGATGCCGGCTTCCTTGCCGAAGTTTCTGGAAAAGCTGACGACCTTGACCGGACACAATTGTTCCTTAAATAATTTGCGCAATTCCGGTAATGTTGCATCCTTACTGCCATCGTCTACAAACACGATCTCATAATCATATCCGCAACCTTCAAACGCCTGCATAACAGCCTGCTGAAATGCGCGGACATTTTCAGCTTCGTTATAGCAGGGTACAACAAGAGATAGCTTCATAGCATTGCCTCTTTCTGATTTTTTTACCATTATATTTCAAAATGATTATTCCGTCAAGAATAAGGTAATATTCCTTGGAACGCAGATTTAAGACGGATGTGGCACTCAGATGCACATTTTTGTTGACAGAGCGTGATATTTATGATATTTTCTACCTGTTAAATGCGTTGACAGGGAGTTTTTACAAAAATCGGTTCTTTCAGAGAGCATACGGTCGGTGCGAGTATGCAAACCATTTGTAAATTGTCGCCCTTGAGCTTGCTGTTTGAACGAAGTAGGACAGCACGGGATGCCCGTTACAGCTTTTGAGTGCCTGCTGCTGCAGGAATTCAGGTGGTACCAGGGAAATGTATTTTCCGCCCTGAGCATTATGCTCAGGGCGTTTTTTGTTAAAAGGAGTGTTTGTGTATGTCCAGAGAATTGCCGAAGGTCTATGAACCTCAACAAGTTGAAGAACGAATTTATAAGATGTGGGAGGATAACGGTTATTTCCGTCCTAATAAGGGTCGGGATGCAAAGCCTTTCACCATCGTTATGCCGCCTCCCAATGTTACCGGACAGTTGCATATGGGCCACGCAATGGATGCAACATTGCAAGATACGCTGATCCGTTTTAAACGGATGCAGGGTTATAATGCCCTTTGGGTTCCCGGTGTTGACCATGCCGGCATTGCCACCCAGATCAAGGTGGAAGAGGAGCTCCGCAAGGAAGGTCTTACCCGTTATGATCTTGGCCGTGAGAAGTTTTTGGAGCGTGTCTGGGACTGGAAGCATAAGTACGGCAACCGGATCGTGACACAGCAAAAGAAGCTGGGTGCGTCCTGTGATTGGGACCGATCCCGATTCACTATGGATGAAGGCTGCTCCAATGCTGTGCGTGAGGTCTTTGTTTCTCTGTATGAAAAGGGATTGATCTATAAGGGAAGCCGTATCATTAACTGGTGTCCTCACTGCGTAACTGCGCTGTCTGATGCCGAGGTGGAGTATGTAGACAAGCCCGGTCATCTTTGGCATATCCGATATCCGCTTGCTGACGGCACCGGTGAGGTCGTTGTTGCAACGACGCGTCCTGAGACTATGCTGGGCGATACCGGTGTTTGTGTCAACCCCAACGATGAGCGCTACACTTCTATTGTTGGTAAGAAAGTGATCCTGCCTTTGTTAGGCCGCGAAATTCCTGTGGTTGCGGATGATTATGCAGAAATGGATTTCGGCACCGGTTGTGTTAAGATGACACCTGCACATGACCCCAATGACTTTGAGGTTGGTCTGCGCCATAATCTGGAGGTTATCCGTGTACTGGACGATAACGGTGTTGTAAATGCTTATGGCGGTAAATACGAAGGCCTTGACCGTTATGAAGCTCGTAAGCAGATCGTGGCAGATCTGCAGGAGCAGGGTTATCTTGTAAAGATCGATGATCATGCCCATAATGTTGGTACCTGCTATCGCTGCCATAACGATGTGGAGCCCATCATTTCTGCCCAGTGGTTTGTAAAAATGAAGCCTTTGGCAGAGGAAGCAATTCGTGTGGTCAAGGATGGCGAGACTAAGTTCGTTCCCGAGCGTTTCAGCAAGACTTATTTGAATTGGATGGAAAATGTCCGCGACTGGTGTATTTCCAGACAGCTTTGGTGGGGTCACCAGATCCCTGCATGGACTTGCCAGGAGTGCGGTCATTTGACCGTTACCCGCACGGATCCGTGCGCTTGTGAAAAGTGTAACAGTAAGAATATTGAGCGGGATCCGGATGTGCTGGATACCTGGTTCTCCTCCGCTTTGTGGCCCTTTGAGACGCTCGGCTGGCCGGAAAACACGGATGATCTGCAGTATTTTTATCCTACTGATGTTCTTGTGACCGGCTACGACATTATTTTCTTCTGGGTCGCAAGAATGATCTTCTCCGGCTGTGAGCACACAGGCAAGACGCCCTTCCACACGGTATTGATCCACGGTCTTGTCCGGGATGATAAGGGCAGAAAGATGTCCAAGTCTTTAGGCAATGGCATTGATCCGCTGGAAATGATCGAAAAATATGGCTGCGATGCACTGCGTATGAATATGGTCACCGGTAACTCTCCCGGAAATGATATGCGTTTCTATGTGGAGCGTACGGAAGCAATGCGCAATTTTGCCAATAAGCTCTGGAACGCAAGCCGCTATGTTCTGATGAATCTGCCGGAGGATCTTGATGCAGGCCTACCTGCCGAAAAGGATCTGACCATTGCAGATAAATGGGTGCTCTCCAAGCTGAATACTTTGATCGCCGATGTAACAGAGAACCTTGAAAAGTATGAGCTTGGTGTTGCAGTTCAAAAAGTATACGACTTCCTGTGGGATACCTACTGCGACTGGTATATTGAACTGACAAAGGTCCGTCTGTACAGCGAGGATGCTGCCCAGAAGAACACTGCTTTACAGGTGCTTGTATATGTATTGGATCAGACTCTGCGCCTTTTGCATCCGTTTATGCCTTTCATTACGGAAGAGATCTGGCAGAGCCTGCCGGTTGCCGGTGATGCGCTGATCGTGGCTGAGTGGCCCGTTTATAAGGAAACGCTGTCCTTCAGAAATGAAGAGCAGCAGATGGAATCCGTTATGAACGCGATTCGTTCCATTCGTAACAGACGCGCGGAAATGAATGTGCCGCCTTCCAAAAAAGCTGCTCTTTATATCGTCACCGCAAATCCCGATCTCTTTGCGGAAGGCGAGGGCTTTATTCAGCGTCTTGCATATGCAGATGAGATCTTCGTTGGTTCTTCCGATCCTGAGAACATCGACGGAATGGTCTGCTGCACCACCGCAGATGCAAAGCTTTATATTCCGATGGGTCAGTTGGTAGATGTAGCAAAAGAGCTTGAGCGCATTGCCAAGGAATTGGAAAAGGCGAGAAAGAATCTTGCCGGTTTGGAAGCCAAGCTGGCTAACGAGAACTTCACTGCCCGGGCGCCGGAGAATGTTGTGAAGGCTGAACGGGAAAAAGCAGAAAAGGCAAGAGCCCTGATTGCCCAGCTTGAGGAAAGTGAAGCAATGATGAGATCCATCTAACGAAATATTTATGAAGAAACATCCCAATTGCGACTGCATACGCAATTGGGATGTTTTTATATTAAAATTACAGTTTGAAAGGAGGACAAAAATGCAGTTAACCAGTTTTTTACAAGACGGAAAATTAACAATTGCTTTGACGGGAGAAATAGACCATCATTGCGCCAAAAAGTACATTCAAACCATTTCCGGAAAGATCGAGGCGTATACGCCACAAATCTGTATACTGGATTTTCAGGAAGTGAGCTTTATGGATTCATCCGGAATTGCTGTGGTTATCAATGCACTTCGATCTATGGCGAAGATCGAAGGGAAATTAGAGTTATCCGGTCTTTCCGACCAGCCTATGCGTGTGTTCCGGGCGTCCGGAATCGATAAATTGATCGATATTAAGGAGATAAGTGTATGAAATTTGAAAACTATATGGTTTTGGATTTTCCAAGTAAATCCTGCAACGAGAGTTTTGCCCGTGCTGCTGTTGCTTGTTTTGCAGCGCAGCTTGATCCGACAATGGAGGAGCTCGGAGACATCCGTACTGCAGTATCTGAAGCTGTCACCAATTGTATCGTGCATGCCTATCCGGATGATCTTGGGATCATCACTGTGCGCTGTAGAATTCTAAAAGGAAATATATTGGATATCGTCATTAAGGACAGAGGTATTGGTATTACTGACCTTGAACAGGCAAGAAAACCGATGTTTACCACAGGTGGCAGCGAAAGAAGCGGCATGGGTTTTACCATTATGGAAAGCTTTATGACCTCGTTTACCGTCACTTCAGAATCAGGAAAAGGCACCTGTGTACATATGCGCAGAAAGATCAACCGCAGAAAATGAGCAGAACAGAAGAGTTGATCGCAAAGAGCCAGGCCGGAGACGAAACCGCAGGAGAAATACTAATACAGGAAAACAGTGGTCTGATCTGGTCTGTTGCAAAACGCTTTTTGGGCAGGGGAACAGAGGCAGACGATTTGTATCAGCTTGGTTGTCTTGGGTTTATTAAAGCCGTCAAGGGTTTTGATCTGCAATATGGCACACAGTTTTCTACTTATGCAGTCCCTAAAATTTCCGGAGAGATTCGCCGCTTTTTGCGGGATGATGGTGCAGTAAAAGTCTCAAGAGGTGTAAAAGAACGAGCTGCTGCCATAAAAGCTGCCGTAAATCAATTAACGAATTCTTTGGGCCGAGAACCTACTATCTCAGAAATAGCGCAGTTGACCGGATTTACAGCCGACGAGATCGCTATAGCGGAAGCGGCAACAGCGGTCGTTGAATCTATGCAGCAGGAAAACGGCACAGATGGTTTTTCACTTGAAAATATACTTTCCGACACAGAGTCGGAAGATTCCATGATAGAAAAGATCGATCTGCGACACGCAGTCGAGCGCTTGCCTGAGCGGGAAGCTATGGTGATCCGTCTTCGGTATTATCATGGTTTGACGCAAGACAGGGCGTCAAAAATTTTGGATGTAAGCCAGGTGCAGGTTTCCCGTATTGAGAAAAGGGCACTGCAGCTTTTGCGGGAATTGTTGATTAGTGAATGATTTTGTGCTTTACCTTTGACGAAAAATGAAGTAAAATATAAGCATCTTACTATTATGGGTGCTGATTATGACAGATGAACTGATTTCCCGTTTCGTTGATGCCCGGAAGAAGTATATTTCCGGTGAATTTGCCTCTCTCAATGAGATGCAGCGTGAAGCGGTTATGGCAACGGAAGGACCGTTACTTCTTTTAGCGGGCGCAGGCAGTGGAAAGACAACAGTATTGATCAACCGTATTGCAAATCTTATCCGCTTTGGCAGAGGTAGCGACACATTGGAGGTGTCCGATACCGTCACGGAGGATGATGTTGTATTTTTGGAACAGATGTCGTCCGTGCCAACGGAATTTGACCGTCGCAGAGCAGACCTTCTCTGCGCGGTAGAGCCCGCTGTACCCTGGAGCATTATTGCTATCACATTTACAAATAAAGCGGCGAATGAGCTGAAAGAACGCCTGTGCAATATGCTTGGTCCTGAGGGACAGGATGTTTGGGCAATGACATTCCACTCGGCCTGCTGCCGGATTTTGCGCAAAGATATCGAACGCCTTGGATATACCAAGAGCTTTACAATCTATGACACAGCGGATTCTGAGCGCGTTATGAAGGATATCATCAAAGATATGGGACTTGATGATAAGACCTTTCCGGCTCGGTATATTCTGAATGTGATCAGTCAGTATAAGGACAAGCTGGTATCGCCGCAGCAGATGATCACACATATAGAGACAACTGCGGATTATCGTTTGCTTCAGGTGGCGAAAGCGTATGCAAAATATCAAAGCCGATTAAAGGAAAATAATGCTCTTGATTTTGATGATATTATTTTTCTGACTGTGCGGCTTTTACAAGAAAATGATGATATTCGGCAGTATTATCAGAGGAAATTCAAGTATGTTTTGGTAGATGAGTACCAGGATACCAATAACCTTCAGTATCTGCTCACATCCTTACTCGCAGGCGGTTATGAGAATATCTGCGTTGTGGGTGATGATGACCAGAGTATTTACCGGTTCCGTGGCGCAACCATTGAGAATATTTTGAGCTTTGAAAAACAGTATCAAGGCGCAAAGGTGATTCGTTTGGAGCAGAATTACCGTTCCACGCAATCAATTTTGAATGCAGCCAACGCGGTGATCGCACACAATATTGGCAGAAAAGGTAAACGACTGTGGACCGTTAATGATATTGGCGACCCAATCATTGTTTATGAAGCAGCAGATGAAAGCAGCGAGGCGAATTTTGTTGCAGGGCAGATCATCTCCGGATCAAAAGGAAAGAATTTCTGCAACTATGCCGTGCTTTACCGCACAAACGCCCAGTCAAACGCTCTGGAATACGCCTTCAAGCGCAACGGCATTCCTTACCGCGTGATCGGCGGTATGCGCTTTTTTGACCGTGCAGAGGTCAAGGATATGCTTGCATATCTTTGTGTGATCAACAACCGCAATGACGATCTGCGGCTGCACCGGATCATCAACAATCCACCCAGAGGACTTGGCGCAAAGACTATTGAAACAGCAGACCGTCTTGCTCAGGCGGAAGGATGCGGGCTGTACAGCGTTATCGCAGATCCGCATTCCTATGGCCCACTTGAAAAGTCTGCCGGAAAATTGCTGCAATTTACCGGTTTGATCGAGGAGCTGGCAAACCTGCTGGATGAAGGATTGACATTACCTGAGTTTTACGAGCAGGTTATGGAGCGTTCTGGTTATGTGGCTATGCTGGAAGCAAAGCCCACCGAGGAGAATAAAACACGCCTTGAAAACATCCGGGAATTAAAATCCAGTATTAACTCCTATGTGCAGAATGCGGAGCATCCCACCCTGGCCGGTTTTCTGGAGGAGATCGCCCTTTATACCGATCTTGAGCAATATAACGAAAGCGATGATACGGTCGTAATGATGACCATGCACTCGGCAAAGGGCCTTGAATTCCCGAATGTGTTTATCGTTGGCTTCGAAGACGGCTTGTTCCCCGGAATGCGCGCCATCGGTGACAGGGAAGAGATGGAAGAGGAACGCAGGCTCTGCTATGTCGCCATCACCCGGGCAATGAAGCACTTATACATTTGTTATGCGCGACAGCGTATGCTGTACGGCCGCACAAATGCTGCACTGGCATCGCGTTTCCTAAGGGAAATACCGGAGGATATCACCCTGCGAAAAGGCGCATACCAAAGTGCACCGTCCTATTCGCAAACCTTCCGATATACGGAAAGCTCCTATCTTAAGACCAATTATCAGCCCCAAAGCAAAGCAAAATCCTATGCAGCTTCCTCTGTGCAAAGTAATACATATCTTGAGCTTCATAAGGGTGATATGGTGCAGCATACTGCCTTTGGAAAGGGCATGGTACTATCCGTGTTGAAGATGGGAAATGATGCGTTGCTTGAGATAGCTTTTGACGATATCGGCACAAAGAAACTGATGGCAAAAACTGCATCCAGCCATATGAAACGACTGTAATTACCTGATGTTGCGCGCATATAATTGGCTGGGGGATCTATATGCGCCGCAGAGTGAACACCTTTTTTCGAAGGCTTGCGATATGTCTGATTGCAGCGTTGGTGCTGCTTGGGATCTTTCGCAGTAAATATCGCAATGCCATCAAAGACCTTGCACAAACCCAGGTGAAAAACACCACATCTGATCTGATCAATGATGCCATCGATACGCAGATCGAAGAGGGAAATGTGCAGTATGACAGAATCGTGTATTTTGAAAAGGATCTGGATGGCAGGATCACTGCTTTAAAAACAAATATGAGCGAGGTCAACAGACTGAAAACTGCGATCCTCAATACGATCAATGATGAGATCCTTGCGTTAGATACATCTGATCTTGGGATTCCTATTGGAAACTTGATTTTTCCGGAATTTCTATCGGGAAAAGGTCCGTGTATACCGGTTCATATCATTGCTATTCGAAATTCAGATGCCTCATTTACCAGTAATTTTACGGAGGCGGGAATCAATCAAACCTTGCAGCAGCTTATCATGTCCGTCAGTGTGGATGTGACGGTGCTTGTTTTGGCACAAACGGAAAGCTTTACCATATCCAGTCAGGTCGTGGTAGCAGAAACCATTATAGTCGGTCAGGTGCCGGATACTTTTTTACAAACAGGAGGATAATATGGATCCTATACAGAGAGTTAAGGAACTTACACAGATCCTGAATGATGCAAATTATCAATATTATGTCCTTGACGACCCCAAGCTGCTTGATTTTGAGTACGACAGGCTTTTGCGGGAGTTAGAGGATCTGGAGAAGGCAAATCCAGAGCTTGCAGATCCCAATTCACCAACGCAAAGAGTTGGCGGTGAGGCACTTACAAAGTTTGAAAAGGTTAATCATAGCGTGCCGCTGATGAGCCTTCAGGATGTTTTTTCTTTGGATGAATTAAATAGCTTCATCGACAAGATCAAGACTGAGTCACCTGAAACAGTCTTTACGGTTGAACCGAAGGTTGACGGTTTGTCCGTAGCTTTGGAATATGAAAATGGAGTATTTGTTCGTGGCGCTACCCGCGGTGACGGAACTGTTGGCGAGGATGTCACGGCGAATCTGAAAACCATACGATCCGTTCCGATGGTCTTAAAGAATGCGCCTGCGCGACTGATCGTTCGCGGTGAGGTTTTTATGCCCAAAAAGAGTTTTGAAAAGCTGAACGCCGAGCAGGAGATGGAGGGAAAGCCACTATTTGCCAATCCCAGAAATGCGGCAGCTGGATCGCTTCGGCAATTGGATCCGAAGATCGCGGCAAAAAGGGGACTGGATATTTTAATATTTAATATTCAGCTGGCACAGGATGTTTCCTTTCAAACACACAGTGAATCCTTAAAGTATTTACAGAATCTTGGATTTAAGGTAATTCCCTGGGTCACAGAAAGTGATACTTCCGCCATCGAGCGGGAGGTTATGCGCATTAACGATGAACGCGCACAGCTTAGCTGCGATATTGACGGCGCTGTGATCAAGGTGGATAATATTGCCCAGCGTGATCGTTTGGGCGCAACAGCAAAGTTTCCCCGGTGGGCAGCTGCTTATAAATACCCTCCTGAGATCAAGGATACAGTGGTTGAGGATATCATAATTCAGGTTGGCAGAACCGGCGTGCTCACGCCCAAGGCGGTCGTCCGACCGGTGCGTCTTGCCGGAACAACCGTCACCAACGCAACGCTTCATAACCAGGATTTTATATCTCAGAGGGATATCCGTATCGGTGATACCGTACGCATCCGAAAGGCCGGTGAGATCATTCCGGAGATTCTGGATGTGGTTGTATCCAAGCGTCCTGTGCAGAGTGTTCCTTATCATATTCCCGATAAGTGCCCTGTCTGCAGTGCGCCTGTTATACGAGATACGGATGGTGCATTTATGCGCTGTACCGGTGTAGAATGCCCGGCGCAATTGTCCAGGAATATTGCTCATTTCGTCAGCCGTGACGCAATGGATATTGAAGGTCTTGGTAGTGCTATTGTGGATGCGTTGATCGAAAGAGGATTCCTGCGTACTCCGGCTGATATTTATTATCTGGACCTTGAAAAGGTGCAAAGTCTTTGGCAGAAAGGCGATGTAGCCGCTAAGAAGCTCTTAAGTGCTATTGAAAACAGTAAATCACAGGACCTTAGCAGACTGATTTATGCACTTGGTATTCGTCAGGTTGGAGCAAAGACCGGCAAGAGCCTTGCAGCGGCATTTGGAAATCTGGATAATTTAGCGTCCGCCTCTGTTGAGCAGCTGCAGGATATTGAAGATATCGGCGAAGTGACAGCTATGTCCATTGCGGACTGGTTTGCTCAGCCGCAATCGCAGCATATGATCCATATGTTAAGAGATGCCGGTGTGAATTTTGAGAGTAAACGGATCGTTTCCGATACACGATTTGCTGGTCTTACTTTTGTTTTGACCGGTGCACTTTCTAAATTTACGAGAGAGGAAGCAACGGAAAAGATCGAGCTGTTTGGTGGAAAAGCGTCAGGTTCGGTATCTAAGAAGACAAGCTATGTTGTTGTCGGTGAAAATGCCGGCTCCAAGGAGAAAAAAGCAAGGGAGTTAGGTATCCCGATCCTTTCCGAGGATGACTTTTTGAACATGATACAATAAAAACCGGGAAGCATCGCTTCCCGGTTTTAACCGTTACAGAGAAAAATCTTCATCCTGATATTTGACAAAATTCAGCGCTTTTGCTTTCGCAGGGATCCGTTTACAGGGATCATATACAAACTTCCTGCATTTATAGGTATCTGACACAAGACCCTTTTTAATGCAAAGTATTTGGTCATCACCGATACTTGTGCCATATTTACAGTAGCTGCAGGAACGCGGCATTCTTTTTCGGAACAGCATAGTTATACCTCGTTATTTCCTTTTTTACGATTATACATCACAATTTTTCGAAAATCTACTGTTTTTTTAAGAATGTATTTCAATGCGATGGTAAAGAGCACTGCAGCTGATAGTAATACAATATCAGAGATTATAGTAGCACGGGAGAATACAGCATATCGAAGGAGCAATACCGAGAGAGCGATACTGATGGTTCCTTGCATCAATTTACCGATTATATAGGTCTTTATGCCCAATTCCTTTACAACTGCCGCAGTTTGCATCGCGACACAGCATCCTCCAAAACCAAGAAAAGCAGATATTAACACGAAGCGCACCGATTCATCAGGTATACCGACGGCTTCAATGCAGCCGTTTGTCAGTTCAAGAAGTCCGGACATAATAATCAGAAAATCAGCGGAACAATAATGTCGCAGCCACTTTATAAGGATGTGAATACAGATCCTGAATAAAATGACCCAACAGCAGATATTACCCAATGTACGCATAGCAGTGTTCATTGCATCGACAAAGGATATTCTTTTAGAGCTGAGCGCGACCTCACCTTGGACAGTATGATCTGATACAAGGATACCCACCATAACAGCGGAGATAATATGGACCAGCCACAATCGCCACGGCATCAGCGGCTGACTGAATAAACTTGCTGAAATTCCAAAAATAAATGCCGGGCCTGCATTGTTGCAGAACATCAGCGTTCTTTGGCTGTCGGATCTGGACAGCTGACCGCTGCGGTAGGATTGATAGATACACTGTGCACCAACCGGATAACCACCCGTTAGACCAAGGACCAATATAGATTCTGCACCCTTGGGAATACCGCAGATCTTTCTAACCGGCTCAAGGACCTTGATCTTTCTTCCGTTAACGGCGTTGTTGATCAATATTGCCAGGATCAGCAGAGGAAACAGAGCCGGTATCACAGTCTCAAGACAGACGGCAACACCGTCCGCGGCACCTTGCAGAGCGGTTTTTGCGTCCAGGATCAGGACCAGCATTGCAATAAAATAAACACCTATTCGCCACCAATTCTTTTTCAAAGCCTTCACCTCATAAGATAATATTCTTATTCAGCAAGAAAATCACAGCTGCTTCATAGACTGTCAGCAGGAGGTGCGGATATGAAAGGAAAGCTAAGTGATTTGAAAAACATTCCGCAAATTTCAAATACACCCCATCCGGGGTTGCCTCTCGTTGAGATTCTTGGAAACAAGCGGGTGCTAATTGAAAATCATTTTGGTGTGATCGCGTATGGAAAAACGAGGATCTGCGTAAAGGTGCGCTGCGGTCATATTGAGATCAACGGAAATGATTTGATTCTTGCGAGAATGAGCGACTCACAGCTGATCATTAACGGTTTGGTGCTTGGTGTTACACTGTGCTATGGTGGGAGATGATGAAATGAAAGTTAAATACAGACGATTGGATCGCTGCTGCGTAACCTGTGCGGATGTGCAGTCGTTTATCTCGGAGACGGTCAGTTGTGGAATAACGATTTATGATGTACAGCTTGCAGGTGAACTTACAATTCATTTTTATGTATCGCCAAAGTATAGAAACGCATTGGAAACCTTAGCCGACAAGCACAGCGCGCATTTGCAGATTCATACCGGTTTTGACAGTAAGCGTATCCTTAGGCTAATGAAAAAGAGAGCGGTTTTGCTCTCGGGATTATTTATATTGGTGGTGATCAGTGTAGTATTACCCCAGCGTATCCTATTTGTTGAGGTCAGTGGCAATGAAAAGCTACCGGAAAATTTGATCCGGGAAAAAGCTGCACTTTGCGGTATCGATTTTTGGAAGCTTAGACGGGAGGTGCGAAGCGAGCAAGTAAAAAACGCGCTGCTATCTGCACTGCCACAGCTTCAGTGGGTTGGCGTGAATACAAGCGGATGCACTGCAACTATATCCGTAATCGAGCGTAGCGAGGATCCGGAAAAAGTAGCCACTGAAGGCGTATGCAACATTATTGCAGCACATGACGGAATCATTAAAGATTGCACTGTCATCAGGGGAAATCCGCTATGTAAGCCCGGTCAGGCTGTCAAGAAAGGACAGGTCCTTGTGTCCGGCTATGTAGATGCAGGCCTTTTGATCCGTGCAGTAAATGCAAAGGCAGAGATCACAGGTCAAACAAACAGAAGCTTAAGCATTATTTCCATACATAATAGCGCTGCACGCGGTAGGCTGATCCGTGAGGATACAAAATACAGTCTGATCATTGGAAAAAAACTAATAAATTTATATAAAGATAGTGGAATTTTGGATAGTAGTTGTGTTAAAATAAATAAGATATATCCATTGACCTTGCCCGGGGGATTGACACTGCCGGTTTCTTTGCTGTGTCAGCAGATCTTGTACTATGAGCCAAGTGTGGATTCAATGAGCATTTCTGATAATAGCAGTTGGATTTGTGAATTTGCATCATCTTATTTGACGGAGATGATGATTGCGGGGAAGATCCTGGACTCTGATGTTGATATACAGCTCGATGAAGATGCCCTATACTTTACCGGGAATTATTCCTGTGAAGAGATGATCGGAAAGACACTGAATGAGGAGAAGTTATACAGTTATGCCAAAGATAATTGAAAAGATAATCAGCGCAGAGCGCATTGAGGACCTGATCGCAGTGTTTGGCTCTTTTGATGAAAACACCAAGCGCATCGAGGAAGCATTTGATGTTACCATCGTCAACCGTGGCGCGGAATTGAAGATCAGCGGTGATGAAGAGGCTGTGGCAATGGCAGAAAGGACATTGGACGGTCTGCTTACACTTGCAGCAAAAGGGGAGACCATCGATGAGCAGAGAGTCCGCTATTTGGTAACCCTTGTGCGGGAAGGCAATGACGACCAGCTTCAGCAGATCGCAAAGGATGTCGTCTGCATTACGGCAAAAGGAAAGCCCATCAAGGCAAAGACAGTGGGTCAGCAGAAGTATATGAAGGCCATTACCGGTAACACCATTACCATCGGTGTGGGACCTGCCGGTACAGGTAAGACCTACCTTGCAGTCGCTGCGGCAGTCGCTGCATTTAGAGAGCGAACAGTAAACCGCATTATTCTGACCAGACCTGCAGTGGAAGCAGGTGAACGGCTGGGATTTCTACCCGGTGATATGCAAAATAAAGTAGATCCGTACCTGAGACCTCTTTACGATGCGCTTTACGATATGTTAGGCGCAGAAACATTCCAGAAATATCAAGAGCGTGGCTCCATTGAGGTCGCACCCCTTGCTTATATGCGTGGCCGAACTCTGGATGACAGCTTTATTATTTTAGATGAAGCACAGAATACCACCAAGGAACAGATGAAAATGTTTCTGACCCGGTTAGGCTTTGGCTCCAAGATCGTCATCACCGGTGATGTAACGCAGATCGATCTGCCGTCGGATAAAACATCCGGTCTGAAAGATGCGATCCGTGTCCTTGAAAATGTCAAAGATATCGCGATCTGCAAGCTGACAGCTGCAGATGTTGTCCGCCATGCGCTGGTGCAGGAGATCATAAATGCTTACGAACGCGCGGATAAACGCCCGGAGGTCAACAAACCCACCAGACAGTTTAACGGAAAGTACCAAAGGAAGAAATAATATGCTGAAACATAAAATTAACATCACATTTGATGTATTTACGCTCCGGCAATATGCTGTTGCAGCTGTAATTAAGAAATGCATTTCTACAGCATTGGATGCACAAGGGGTAAGCGTACCCTGTGAGATCAATGTGCTTGTAACAAATGATAAGGGGATCCGGGCGATCAACAATGCCAGCCGTAATATCGATAAGGCAACGGATGTACTGAGCTTTCCGATGTTTCAGCTGACACCGGGGCAGCTTCCGGAGGATTGGTCTGACTATATGGACCCGGATACAAACACTTGTCCCTTGGGAGATATGGCGCTTTCTCTTCAGCGCGCTACACTGCAGGCAAGTGAGTTTGGCCACAGTGTTCGCCGGGAGATCGGTTATCTGACGATCCATTCTGTGCTGCATCTTCTTGGATATGATCATTTGGATGAGGCGCAGATGAAAGCGCAAATGCGCCAGCGTGAAGAGTGCATCGCCGGTATGATTCCGGGTATGCAGAGATAATTCTACTTAAGGAGATAAAACATGACTACGAAAACAGCAATGATCGCCATTGCAGGTCGTCCCAATGTTGGCAAGTCTACGCTGATCAATCATCTTGTGGGTGAAAAGATTGCCATCGTTTCCAATAAGCCTCAGACTACACGCAACAGGATTTGCGGTATTGTAAGTGTGGATGATACGCAGTTTGTATTTGTTGATACACCGGGTTTTCATAAACCGAGAACAAAGCTGGGTGATTATATGGTAAATGTCACCCGCAGCTCCATAACAGATGTGGAACTGACGATTCTGGTGGTGGAGCCTATTGCCTCCGTCGGTCAGCAGGAGCAGGTTCTCATTGAGCAGCTGCAGAGCAAAAAATGCCCCATCATATTGGCAATCAACAAAATCGATACCTTGGAAAAGGAAAAGCTTTTGGATGTAATTGCCGCATATTCTGCAGCAGCATCTTTTGCAGCAATTATTCCCATCAGTGCAAAGACCGGTGACGGTGTTGATGTTTTGCTGGATGCGTGTAAAGGATATGCGGTGGAAAGCCCCTTCCTGTTCCCGGAAGATATGACCACAGACCAGCCAGAGCGTCAGGTTATGGCTGAGATCATTCGTGAAAAGCTTCTTTGGTGTCTGGATAGGGAAGTGCCCCACGGAACAGCAGTTGAGGTTACGAAATTTTCTGAGCGGGATAACGGCGTAATTGACTTGGATGTGACGATCTACTGCGAAAAGGCCAGTCACAAGGGGATCATTATCGGCAAAGGCGGAGAGATGCTGAAAAAAATATCCACTATGGCACGAAATGACTGCGAAAAATTTATGGGCACACGCGTTTTCCTTACCACATGGGTGAAGGTAAAGGAAAATTGGCGCGACAGCGATTTTCTGGTGCGTAACTTCGGTTACAGAGAATAATTTCCACGGTTATCTTCCTATAACCGGTAAATGCTAATGCCGGAGGGATGGAAATGAATGCAAATAATTGCTGGCAATTATTTTTGGAAACCGGAGCGCCGGAACTGTATTTGATGTATACACAGGCAAAACGAACGGAGGGAGCAAATGTATCTGAAGACACGGGGACTTGTTCTGCGGGTGAATGCATATAACGATACAGATGCCATGCTGACGCTTTTGACCCACGATTATGGAAAGCTCTCTGTGAAAGCCAGGGGTCTGCGCAGGAAAAACTCTCCGTTGATCGCAGTGTGTCAGCTGTTGGCATACGGCGAGTTTATACTGTTTGAAAACAAAGGCTATTATTCCGTTAACGAGGGGCAAACCGTTGAGCTGTTTCAGGGTTTGCGCAGGGATCTGCAAAAGCTGTCCCTGGGTACATATTTTGCACAGGTGGCAGAAACGGTCAGCCAGGAGGATATCCCAAACCCGGAGCTTTTGAATCTTGTGCTGAATTGTCTGTACGCCTTATCTGATACAGGGAAACAACAGCTGCAGATCAAGGCGGCCTTCGAACTGCGCTGCGCTTGCATAGCAGGTTATTCGCCGGATCTGTATTCCTGCCATCGTTGTGGCAATATCGCTCCTGAGAGATTCGATATTTCTCAGGGTCACTTGGAATGCAGCGGTTGCCGGGATGCAGAGTCGTCCGGTATCCGGATGCCAATCGAACCGGGTGTGGTCGATGCGATGCGCTACATTTGTTCCTGCCCTGCAAGAAGAATACTTGCCTTTTCAGCTGGCGAACACACGATCATCAGCTTATCACGAATCACAGAATCCTATTTGACAACACAATTGGAAAAAGGTTTTTCAACATTGGATTTTTATAAGTCATTGCTTGTTCAATAGTTGAAGGGGTAAGCAGTGGGGAATTGAACCCCGATAGGTTTACAGGGGCAGCTTTCCGCCAATACTGCGGAAAATCCCTTGAAAATACCAAAGGGTATTCCCTGCGTGATTTTGCTTGTCTTGCCGAAAAGCCGCTCTGCGAAAACTGCTACACACCCCACAGCAAGTAGCTTGTGTAGATGACGAGAGCTGGCTGGTGCAAACCGAGGCAGACAAGGGAAAAACAATTAAGAATTTGCTGTGGGGCTGTCGAAGCTCGATTCCCCGCCGCTTTAGTTTTATTTATTATTTTAAGTCGGAGGC
>JAZNQK010000034.1:0-7283 GCA_045590135.1 Faecousia sp. | reverse complement strand
CGCAGCGGAAAGCCTCCCCTGTGTAAGGGGAGGTGGGCAAAATCTTTGATTTTGCTCGGAGGGGTTGCTCTCATAGTGACAATCCCTCAGTCAGCCGTTCGGCTGACAGCTCCCTTTGCACAAGGGAGCCTTCGATGCGCGAATAACTGCATCTGCGGTGGTAGGGCAGGACACGCAAGCGAAAGATAATTCGATGAGCCTATAGGCTCGGCTGGCGATAGGCCCTAAGGGGGCTAGTGCAAACCACCGGCACGGCCGGTGGTTATGATTTATCGCAGGGGAATGCGGATGTTAAAGGATTCGGTTGCGTCCATGGTTTTCTTACAAGCGCACAGCAGCACCCTGGGCTTTCCATCCTCCAGGAAAAGCTGAGGACGCTCCAGATGGGATACCGGCACGACTTGGTCGGCAAAGATCAGTTCTGTCTTAAAGGCCAAGGTGCTTTCGGCAGGCGTCCATTTTTTGCCGTCTTTGGATTCAAACAGCGCCACAGCGCGGCCTTCGGTTTTGGTGAAATAGCCCTGGAAATCCTTTACAAGAGAATAGTATTGTCCGTTTTCCCACCAGATAAAGGGATCCTCCACAGACCAGTCATGCTCGGGATTTTCCATAATGGGATCTCCGTACTTGCGGAACGGACCTAATGGATGGTCACTCTCCGCCGCACCGCACAACACCTTTCCGCCTTTGGGCAGCTCGCCGTATTTGGAGACGGCCTTATAGACCATCAGCACTTTGCCGTCAGGGGCTGCCGCAACGGTAGGATTGGAGGTCATCAGAGAGTCGATACCCTCTGGGGATATGTCAATAACAGGCGCAGGCTCCACGGTCCATTCTCCCAAGGGATCATTGCAGTGGGCGACACCAATGCGCTGGGCGTTGCGGTGTGACCACCAATCACCAAAGCCGCGATTAAACATAAAGTAAAGATAATAACGGCCGTTCCACTGCATAACGGTGGGGTTGTGATAGACAAAGCGCTCTCCGGTTTCCGGGTCGGTATGTCCAAGCAGTTTTTTGACAAAAGTGAATTCACCCAAGGGGTCATCACTTTTTGCCATGCAGATCTCGGAGTCAGTGACCCATCCCTGGAATCCCAATTCTTGTTTCCAACGGGAATAAAGCAGAAAATAAGTGCCATTATATTTCAGCATCGTGCCGCACCAGACAAAGTAACCCGGATCCCGGAACTGATAAGCGGTACTGGTGGGCAGCATTCTTTCAGCGAAATTCATAGTGGTCTCCTTAAATAAAGTCAAAGGAAATAACACGAACGCGGTCACCTTCGCCCCAGGATGTCAGAGGTGTCAGGGTGAGTTCGTCAAAGTCTTGATTCAAGTTCAGGTGGTAGGCGCGTTTACGGTTATCAGTAATGTCCAGCAATACAGTGGTTTTGTTGCCTGACTTACCGGTGAGCCGGAAACTGCGACATAAGGTGCCGGGCATCGGCATAATGGGACTATCCAGCTTTTCGTTGCTGCGGGTGCTGTGGGTTCTTTCGCAGGGAGAGCCGGGCATGGTCTTTCTGTCCAAATCACTGTCAAAAACGATATGCACAGAGGAAATATTGCTCTTGGGGAAGCGGTATGTAATGCTTTCTTCCAGGGCAGCATCGTAACCGCAGGTGGCATCGTCCGTATTGTAGATCCGATGGGGGCGATCCTGTCCGTTTCGCAAAACATTCGGTGCGGACAGCGTTGCGTTACGGCATATATCGCTGATTTGCCGTACTTTGGAGGGCAGGAAGCAGTCCTCGTTAAGGAGCAGTACCTGCAACTGCGGGATGTAATTTAAGTAAACATCGTGGGGAGTACAGTCGTTTTTTACTGCCAATGCGGCAGCTTTGCCAACAGCCTCGCCCAGCAGAGCGCAGGTTGCCATCACCCGAATGCTGCTCATTGCCATGTGGGTCATACTGATATTTCTGCCGGCAAAAAACAGATTCTGTACATTTTTTGAGTACACAGCCCGGTAGGGCAGAGAGTAGGGGGCAGGAGTTTTGATATTGGTGTTGGGGGTGCCTCTGTGATAGAAGCCGCCGGGGAAATGGTCATCCAAAGGCCAGCCGCCAAAGGCGATCTCATCATCAAACACCTTGCCGTCCGAGATATCCTTCTGGGTAATGATGTACTCACCGACCATACGCCGGGACTCCCGCTTGCCGGGCAAAAATCCCAAAAAGGACAGCTCCCAGTTTTCTGCATTGAAATGGCCGCTGTTTTTGATGAAGTCCCAGGTGCCGGTGGCAAGCCCCAAAAGCTTGTCCCGGAGAACCTCTGTATCGCCGATGGTGTCCTGCTCGCCGCCAAGCTCTAAATACCAATAGTTTTCAGAGTCCCGGTACAAATCAGGCATACGGTGCTGGAAATTTTCCATAGTCAGCTTGGTGGAACATTCCGGTGCTTTATAAGTAACAGGACGGTTTGTTTCCCGACCCTGAAGCAGGCAGGACATACCCATAGTCATTGTGTCTGCCTCGGTAATGGCGCAGCTTTCACCGAATTCGGAGGCGGCTTCCCGTCCAAGACGGAACTGTGCGCCTGTCAAGGGAGCAAGAATGGAGTCACCGGAGGCATCGCAATAAAAAGCAGCCTCCACATCAATAAAACATTGCGTGGTCATCTGATAGCCGGTGATTTGCGTAATGGCAGTATCTCTTCCGTGGGGATAATTTCCGTGGCTGACTTTGGCATCCATACAGGTGCAGTTCAGCAGCAGTTCGATATTCTTCTCCCGCTTGATAAAATCATAAAGAACGGTATCCCAAACAGGGTAGCTTTTGGTGGGATTGCGGTAGAGATTTTCCAGAGCAATTTCCTCTGCGATACCGGTTTCACGGTTGTTTTCTCCTTGGGCGCCGCAGACCCACATACGGATCTCAGAGCTGGCATTTCCACCTAAAACAGGCCGTTCGTGCATCAGCACTACCCGCAGGCCCTCCCGGGCAGCGGAAATGGCTGCTGCCATACCGGCAAAACCGCCGCCAACCACGCAAAGATCGCACTGTATTGTTTGACGCTGTAACATAAATGACACCTCATAGTTGCAATTTTTTTGTTCTATGATAGAATAATATTATATTCATTCTGGAAAAGATAGGATAAAAATCTATTAAAATATAAGAAAATTGCAAAAGGTGAGAAAAATGAACGATCTGCTTTCTCAAATTCAGAATTATGTGGACTATTTATCTCAACAGGACATCCATATCAGTATACATTTCAAAAAGAAGGTGCTGCAAAGCCTGCCGGAGCCTGCCTTTTCCTGGTTGCTGGCAGTAAACAGTCACACCAATCCCTATTGTATCAGTGTGAAGAAGCAGATGCTGGAAAAGTGTTTGCACTGTCAAAAACGGGTGATTGAAAAATGTCAACGGCAGTCCGGTTTTTCCGGCAGCTGCCATGCAGGCGTTCTGGAGTATATTCAGGGTATTTATATGGACGGTGTGGCGGTGGGATATGTGGCTGCCAGCGGCTACCGTGGCAGTCATTGCCTTCCGGACAGACAAAAGCTATGGGAGAGCGCCTTGCAACGAGAAGCACCGGGAGAGCTGCTGCAAACATTATTACCGCCACTGGAAAGAATGGTGGAATGCCTACTGCAGTTGCCGATACAGGATAGTGCCAGCGAGTATCATTTGATTTTGCAGTATGTCAATGACCACTATCGGGATTTGACTCTGGATACACTCTGCAAGACATTTTCCAGAAGTCGGTCACATATCAGCCATTTATTCAATGTTAACAATTCCCGATCTTTGCGTGCCTACTGCAATCTGCGCAAGCTGCAGGATGCCCGGCAGCTTCTGTTGCATACAGATTTGAGTGTAACGGAGATTGCGTACGAAGCCGGTTTTTGCGATACCAGTTACTTTATTGACCAGTTTAAAAAGGAATTTGGAGAAACGCCTTATAAAATGCGCTTAAAGGCACATAGTTGATGAAGCGCCGAAGATCCCTTAAAATAAAGTGTCATAGGACATAGAAACGAGCTGATAATTTGAATAGACAAGAATTTTTTGCAGGTATGAAAGCGGGACTACCGGTGTGTATCGGCTACTTATCCGTAAGCTTCGGCTTTGGCGCAATGGCGGTGGCGCAAGGGCTCAGCATATTCCAGTCTGTGCTGATCTCTGTGCTGAATCTGACCAGCGCCGGGCAGTTTGCTGGTTTGACAGTGCTGGCTGCCGGTGGCGCTGTATTGGAGCTGATTTTGACGCAGCTGGTAATCAACAGTCGCTATGCTCTGATGAGTATGGCGCTGACCCAACGCTTGGGACCGGAAACAACGGGACTGAAACGAATGGTGGCAGCATTTTTCAATACCGACGAGGTCTTTGCGCTGGGTATGACCCGGGTGGGAAAGCTGACTGTGAGCTTTTTCACAGGAGTCGGTACCATTGCTGCCATCGGCTGGGTCGGCGGCACAGCGCTGGGCGCCGTAGCCGGATCCATTCTGCCGGAGTCAGTGCGTATGACCTTAAGTACTATGCTTTACGGTATGTTTGTAGCTATCGTGATTCCCCAGATCCGGGAGGAAAAGCCCATGGCGGTATGTATGGTGCTGGCATTGGTGCTTAGCTGCTTGTTTATGTGGTTGCCATTGCTAAATACTGTTTCTGCAGGTCTTGCTATTGTGATTTGTACAGTAGCGGCAGCAGCGTTTTGTGCGGCAGCATTCCCAATAGAGGAGGAGACCCAATGAATATTTACATCGGTATCCTCATTATGGCGGTGACCACATACCTGATCCGGGCGCTGCCTTTGTTGCTGGTAAGAAGAAAGATCCGCAGCCGCTTTTTACGGTCATTTTTACACTATGTGCCGGTGGCGTGTCTGACGGCAATGACTTTTCCGGCGATACTATATGCCACAGACCACATTCTCAGCGGCGCTGCAGGGCTGATCGTGGCGGTGCTTTTGGCGCTGAAAAACAAGAGCCTTGTTGTTGTTGCGGTAGCCGGCTGCGCCAGTGCTTTCCTGACGGAACAATTGATAAAGCTCCTATAAAAAAGCGGCACAGCAGTGCCGCTTTCATTTTGTTGGCAAAAGGACTTGCTGCATAGAATACAGTAGCAGTGGAGGTGAGGCAATGTTTGCCGCCGCTTGGCTGATACTCAGCGGATTGATGTACTCACTGCAGCTGCAGACCGGCAGCTTTCCAAAGCCATTGACACAGGAGGAAGAGCAGCATTACCTTTTGTTGGCGTCCCAGGGAGATCTGGAGGCCCGGAATATCCTCATTGAGCGGAACTTGCGATTGGTTGCGCATATTATGAAAAAATACTATGCCAACGAAGCAGATCAGGAGGACCTGATCTCCATTGGTACCATTGGCCTGATCAAGGGGATCACATCCTTCGATGCCTCCAAGGGGGCAAGACTTGCTACCTATGCCGCCAGATGTGTGGAAAATGAAATACTGATGCACTTCCGCGCACAGCGCAAAAGCAGCCAGGATGTGTCCCTTTCCGATTATATCGAGACCGGCAGCGACGGCGCGGCGCTGTCGCTGATGGATGTGGTCAGCGAGGACGACGATCTTCTGGAGCGAGTCAGTACCCGGCAGGCGCTGAAGCAGGTCTGCCAGGCGGTGGATACGGTGCTGTCGCCCCAGGAACGGCAGGTGGTTATTTTACGATATGGGTTGGGCGGCAACGCACCCCAGCGGCAGCGGGAGGTGGCAAAGCGCATCGGCATCAGCCGCAGCTATGTATCCCGGATCGAGAAGCGGGCATTGCAGAAACTGCGCGCCGTTATTGAAAGTTAACGACATATTTCTTCTCGCCCCAGAAGATGTTGACACCAGGGGTGGATTGTGCTACTATTCAGGTGATTATTGCAAAAAGAGGCGATACAAATGACAAAGCTGAAGGATAGACGCCAGATCAGCAGCCTTACGGTGCTGCTGGCAGTTGCGTATATGGTCAGCTATATGACCCGTATCAACTTCGGTGCGGTTGTGGCAGAGATGGAACTGTCTACCGGCATCAGCAGAGGCGCACTGTCTATGTCCCTTACCGGCAGCTTTATTGCTTATGGTCTGGGACAGATCATTTGCGGCATTATGGGTGATAAGATATCTCCGAAACGGATGATCACCATCGGTCTGATTATGACTGTGGGAATGAATTGCTTGCTACCCATTTGTCAAAATCCCTGGCAGATGCTGGCTGTTTGGTGCGTTAACGGCTTTGCGCAGGCATTTATGTGGCCGCCCATCGTGCGGATGATGACCACGCTGCTGGAGCCGGATGACTATAAGCGTGCAGTTGCAAAAGTTTCCTGGGGCAGCTCTATCGGTACGATCCTTATTTATTTGCTCTCTCCGGTGGTGATCACTACAGTCGGCTGGCGAGGTGTGTTTTTCGGCGCTGCCGGCTTGGGTGTAGTGATGCTTTTCCTTTGGAATTGGAAGGCTATCGATGTCCAGCCTTCCGGAGAAAAGAAGACAGCTGCGCCCAAAGGCTCTTCAAAGATCCTTCTTGCCCCTGTGGTGTTGTGCGCCATGATCCCCATCGTCATGCAGGGTATGCTCCGGGACGGTATTACCACCTGGATGCCTTCGTATATCTCTGAAACCTATAATCTCGGTAGCGCGGTCTCCATCCTGACCGGCGTACTGCTGCCGATATTCGGCATTATTTGTTTCCAGTTGGCAACCAATCTGTACCGCAAGTGGCTGAAAAACCCGATGCTGTGCGCAGGTGTATTGTTTGCGGCAGGTGCGGCGTGCGCCTTGGCGCTGTATTTTCTGGCAGACAAGAGCGCGGCAGCGTCGGTGGTGCTTTCCGCCGGTATCACCGGCTTTATCCACGGTGTGAATCTGATCTTGATCTGTATGCTGCCGCCCTACTTTGAAAAGTACGGAAACATCTCCACGGTGTCCGGCGTGCTCAATGCCTGCACCTATGTGGGCAGCGCCATTTCTACCTACGGTGTGGCAATTTTGTCAGAGCAGGTTGGCTGGAACAGCACCATTTTCCTGTGGTTTTTGGTGGCAGCCGCAGGCAGCGTGATCTGCCTGGCGTGCATCAAGCCCTGGGCGAAAAAGTTCTGCGAATAATCGATCTCCCGGTGGAAATCCACCGGGAGTCATTTTTTGGCACCACGAAACCGGTCGGCTGCTGTCGGTAAAAAAGTCTTGACAAATAGGGGTGCGCGTGGTATGATACTTAGGCACTTAGCGGTGCTCATATCGCGGAGTAGAGCAGTTGGAAGCTCGTCGGCTTATAGCGGGAGGGGAGCGAGGCGCCCGCCGCCGGTGGCGGGAGAAGGGAGCCG
>JAZNQK010000033.1:0-8576 GCA_045590135.1 Faecousia sp. | reverse complement strand
ATAAGCGAGGTCGGATGAGGGGCTTCCTGGATCGAAACAGTAGAATAAGTCTGTAGAAACAGCTATATTTAGGATGTATGCCCGCATTCCTCATCAGTCAAAAATCAAAGATTTTTGACAGCTTCCCCCCGGGGGAAGCCTATGTCAAACTGAAATTTGTTTATCAGCTCTCGTTTTCTGCGCTCTTTTTCTCCTCCGGGGGGAGGATGAAGGGCTTACAAACCACTTCACACCGGTTGATGGGCGTGCCTAAGGCGTGGAATTTTTCTTCATATCCGGTCATAATACCCACGATACCGTCCTTGTGCAGATCCCGGGTCAGGTTATTTACCTGCAGACCGCAGGCCGCAAACTCCTCCACGGAGAACTCGAAAAGGAGCGCATTGTCGGTCTTGAAATGAAATTCTCCGCCGGTGCGTACCACCCGGCAGTACTTGTCCAGAAAGCCACGATGGGTCAGCCGGCGCTTGGCATTTTTCTTCCGGGGCCAGGGATCGGGAAAGTTGATAAACAGCCGGTCGATCTCCTGAGGGGCAAAGATATCCTCGATGAGCGCCACATCCATATCGATAAAGAACACATTGGTAAGGCCCATTTCCTTTGCTTTTTCCATGGCTACCACCATTGCCTCCCGGCAGCGCTCCACGGCGATGAGCAGCACATCGGGATTTGCCTGGGCGGTCTCGGCGGTAAATTTACCCTTGCCGCAGCCTACCTCCACCCAAAGCGCAGAGCACTCTGGCTTCAGCTCCCGCCAAGCACCCTTCCGGGCGGCAGGCTCAGTGATCCGGTAGGCGGCGCACCTTTCGGTACGGGGCTCTAAATTTTTCATTTTACGCATTCTCATAGCATTTACTCCTGCGGTATCGGTATAATAATTCTGCATTATAGCAGAAACTGTTCAAACAGTCAAACAAAAGGGGTTGACTTCCGTGAAAAAGGGGCATAAAATAACCAAAGTGATCCAATTATGATAAAAGGAGGCGACGAAATGGACGCTGGCAGTAGTGGCAATATACCGGGCCGAAGTAGCTTGCGGCGTCTGTGGAGACGCTGAGGTTTTGGTGCCGGTGTTTCGTATCTTTAATATAAGGAGGAAACGCTGTGGCAGAACGCTTTGAAATTATGGAAAAAACGCTGCTGACCATGCTGGAAAACAAGCAGTATGCATCGCTGCGTTCGGTTTTGGAAACCATGAATCCTGCGGATATCGCAGAGCTTTTTATCGATCTGGAGGATCAGAAGATCCCCATTATGTTCCGGCTGCTGCCCAAGGAGATGGCGGCGGAAACCTTCGTGGAAATGGACCCGGAAGCACAGGAGCTGCTGATCCGGGGTTTCTCGGATAATGAGCTGAAGGAAATTCTGGACGAATTATATATGGACGATGCGGCAGACCTGGTAGAGGAAATGCCGGCGATCGTGGTCAAGCGTATTTTGCGCCAGGCTGACCCTGTGATGCGCAATACCATCAATCAGCTGCTGCGTTATGAAGAAAATTCCGCAGGCTCTATGATGACCACGGAGTATGTGACATTGCGTCCGGAGATGACCGTGGGAGAGAGTATCCTGCGGATCCGCCGGCAGGGCGTGGACAAAGAGACGATCTATACCTGCTATGTGACCCAGGACCGGACCTTAGTGGGTCTGGTGACGGTAAGAGATCTTCTGCTGGCAGAAAGTGACGATGTCCTGATAGAAGATATTATGTTAACCAATCTGATCAGCGTCAACACCTACACCGATCAGGAGGAAGTGGCAAGAATGTTCGCCAAGTATGACTTCCTTGCCCTGCCTGTGGTGGACCGGGAGAACCGGATGGTGGGTATCGTAACCTTTGATGATGCTATTGATGTTATGGAAGACGAGGCTACCGAGGACATCGAGCGAATGGGTGGTATGCTGCCGTCGGAAAAAACCTACCTGCGAAGCTCTGTTTGGGAGCTGTTCAAAAACCGGATCCCCTGGTTGATCTTCTTGATGGTGTCAGCTACCTTTACCGGACTGATCATCACCGGCTTTGAGGATGCCCTGGCGGCCCAGGTGGCGCTGACGGCATTTATCCCTATGCTGATGGGTACCGGCGGTAACTCCGGCTCGCAGTCCTCTGTTACGGTGATCCGTGCCCTTAGCCTGGATGAGCTGGACTTTTCAGATCTGCCAAAGGTTATCTGGAAGGAGATCCGCACGGCGGTTATGTGCGGTCTTGCGTTGGCGGTAGTTTGTTTTGCCAAGATCTGGCTTATTGACCGGCTGCTGCTGGGGAATATGGACATTACCCTGACGGTGGATGCGGTGGTGTGCCTTGCGCTGTTTGTCACCGTGGTGCTGGCAAAGCTGGTGGGCGCAGTGCTGCCGCTGGCTGCCAAGGCTGTCAAATTGGACCCGGCAGTTATGGCGAGTCCCTTTATCACATCTGTGGTGGACGCGCTGTCGCTGCTGGTGTATTTCCTGTTTGCAAGACTTTTGCTGAAGATTTGAATTGTACCTGTATTATTAGAAGAACCTACATTGTCATTGCGAGCCAGTGCTCACACTGGCGTGGCAATCTCCCGGATTGCGCGTATTATTTCAGGAGATTGCCACACCAGCCTGCGGGCTGGTTCGCAATGACAGTTGGGCAGGTTTTTTATAAAAAGTGCTTGACAACGCACATCTTGTGTGCTAATATGTGCAGGTAATAAAGAAGGCTGAACATCCGCCTCACCGTAAGCAGAAGCGAAACGGTTAATATTCCACCCCTCATTTATGAGGAAAAAGTGCGAGTATGCGGATGCTTTGGCATCCGCTTTTTGTTGTTTTGTGTATTTGCGAGTATTTTAACGATGATAGAGCAATAAACCTTCCTTTGTAAAACGGGTTCGGATATGTTGCTCTACCCTATGGAGGTGCTTACCATCGCTAAGTTAGATCATCAGCTCAACGAAGAGATCCAGGATAAGGAAGTCCGCTTGATCGGTGAAGACGGTGCCCAGCTGGGAATCGTGTCTGCCGAGCAGGCCAATGCTATGGCCGAAGAGCAGGGACTGGACCTGGTGAAGATCTCTCCCAATGCTACCCCCCCTGTCTGTAAGATTATGGACTATTCCAAATTCTGCTACGATCAAAAGAAGCGGGAGAAGGATGCCAGAAAGAATCAGAAGGTGGTGGAGATCAAGGAGATCCGTATGAGCCCCAGCATCGACACCAACGACCTGAACACCAAGATCAAGGCAGCGCTGAAGTTCCTTGGCGACGGCAACCGGGTCAAGGTCAGCGTCCGCTTCCGCGGCCGTGAGATGGCACATACCAACATCGGCGAGAAGCTGCTGATGGATTTTGCCGAGGCCTGTGCCGAGACTGCCACGATGGAAAAGAATCCCAAGCTGGAAGGTCGCTTTATGGCGATGTTCCTCACCCCCAAGAACAGTAAGTAAGCTCTATGGCTGTGCGGGAAACCGCCACCCATTACCAAAGATACGGAAGGAGAAATATCTATGCCCAAGCTGAAAACCCATAGCGGTGCTAAGAAGAGATTCAACCTGACCAAGTCCGGTAAGGTTAAGAGAGCCCGCGCATACAAGAGCCACATCCTCACCAAGAAAGACACCAAGCGCACCCGTCGTCTTCGTACTACTGCCTACGCTGATGTTACCAATGTAGCAGCCGTCAAGAAGATGATCCCGTACAAATAAGGATAGGAGGATAGACAAATGGCTAGAGTTAAAGGCGCGATGATGACGCGCAAGAGAAGAAATGCTACATTGAAGCTGGCTAAGGGCTACTGGGGTTCCAAGTCCAAGCACTTCAAGATGGCCAAGCAGGCTGTTATGAAGTCCGGCAACTACGCTTTCGTTGGCCGTAAGCTGAAGAAGCGTGACTACCGCAGACTGTGGATCACCCGTCTGAGCGCAGCTGTTGCTCCCTACGGTCTGAACTACTCCACCTTTATGAACGGTGTGAAGAAGGCCGGTATCGAGATGAACCGCAAGAGCCTGTCTGAGATGGCTATCCAGGACGCAGCTGCTTTTGCTGCTCTGGTTGAGAAGGCTAAGGCTGCTCTGAACTAAGCATTTTGAAAAGACCCTGCTTGCAAAGCAGGGTCTTTTTGTACAAGGAACGAGAAATTCTTATTTTTCGGTGCCTTCCCCTGGGGGAAGGTGGCCGAGCATAAGCGAGGTCGGATGAGGGGCTTCCTGGATCGAAACAGTAGAATAAGTCTGTAGAAACAGCTATATTTAGAATGTATGCCCGCATTCCTCATCAGTCAAAAATCAAAGATTTTTGACAGCTTCCCCCCGGGGGAAGCCTTTGTCAAACAGAAATTTGAAAGGAGGGTGTCTATGGAATTGAAGCACACTGCAAAAAACGGTGGCAGGCTATCCACGGTTCTGAAAGAGGAAATGCGCCTGTCGACGGGACTGATGAACCGCTTGAAATGGCGCGATAAGCTTTTTGTTAACGGCGTTGCCCGGCACACGGATTTTACCGTTGCGCCCGGGGATGTGGTGAGCATTGCGCTGGATGAGCCGGTGCCTGCATATCCTGCGGAGGATGGCGTGCTGGATATTTTGTATGAAGATGACCACATTCTTGCAGTGGATAAGCCTGCCGGTATGCTGATCCACCCCTCCAGAGCCACAAATACCGGCACCCTTGCGAACCGGGTGCTTGCATATTATCAGCGTACCGGGCAAAGCTGCGCCTTTCATCCTGTTACCCGGCTGGACCGGGATACCTTCGGCATCGTTCTGTTGGCAAAAAACTCCCACATTCACGCACTGCTGAAGGCAGACCATATGAAAAAGACATACCACGCCCTTACCTTTGGTGCACCGCCGGACGAAAAGGGCATCATCGACGCACCCATTGCAAGGCGGGAACTGCCCAGCCTTTTGCGGTATGTGGATCCCTCGGGAAAGCCTTCCGTAACGGAATATGCGGTGCTGCACCGGGGTGATGGCTTTACAAAGCTTGCGCTGCGGCCGGTCACCGGCAGGACCCACCAGCTTCGTGTCCACTGCGCGTATATGGGCTGCCCCATTTTAGGAGATCCCCAGTACGGCACACCTCCGTCCCGGGCATTTTCTGAGGAGGCAGGATTGTTTGCCCAGCAGCTTTGCGCATACAGTTTAGAATTTCAGCACCCTATTACAGGAAAAAAGCTGCATTTGCTCTCCCGGATGGACACAAAGTATTTGAAATAAGACGATAAATACCCGTTTGACGAACAGCAAAATCTAAACTGTCATTCCGAGCCAGTGCGCACACTGGCGTGGGAATCTACTGTAATAACTGCATTTTTGAGATTGCCACAACCAGTCTGCGGACTGGTTTCGCAATGACAACGGGGGTTAAACTGCTCGATAAACTGAAATTTGACAGTTATTTTGGTATTGTAATGGTGAGCACGATCTGCCGGTCAGTCTCCCGGCGCTCGGAGATAGCCGGGATCCCGGAAAGCTGGATCCGGGCAAGGCTTTGATTTACATTTTTCAGGAAAGCGCCCACATTGGCTTTGGGCGCTTTTTCTTTTTGCGCGCACAGCAGCTCTGCTATGTACTGCTCTGTCCGGGCAACGCTCATTTGCAGCCGGTGGATGGTGTGCAGAGCCTGCAGCTTTTCTCCTTCTGTGGGAAGCTTCAGCAGCGCCCGGGCATGCCGCTCGGAAAGCTCATATTCCTGCAGAAGGCGCAAAACCTGCTCACTGTGGCGCAGCAGCCGCAGCTTGTTGGCGATGCAGCTTTGACTTTTGCCCAGGACAGCAGCCACCTGCTCCTGACTTAAGGACCATTGCTCCATCAGCAGGCTGATGCCTTTGGCCTCTTCCAAAAAATTCAGATCCTGGCGCTGCAGATTTTCCACCAATGCAACAGCGCCGGACTCTTTGTCATCCATATTCATTACAATACAGGGAACTTCCCGCAACCCTGCCAGCTGGGCTGCACGAAGCCGACGCTCCCCGGCTATGAGCTCGTAGTATGTCTCCATCCGGCGCACAGACAGGGGCTGCAAAACGCCGTGGCGGCGGATGCTTTCCGTCAGCTCTGCCAAGGCATCCTCCCGAAAATGCTTTCTCGGCTGCAGGGGATTGGGGCGGATGGTACGCGCAGGCAGAAACACCACGCGCCCGGTTTCCATATATGTTTTCAGCTTTTGACACTGCATAGCGCGACCTCCTTTGTTTTTTCTCATTTTACTCCGGAAAGGCTTAGAAAAAACACGAAAGGACAAGCGTGCCCGGGAAAACCTATCGACAAGTACGGAAGCCTTTCGTTGCAAACCGGCAATGTGTGTGCTACAATGGAGAAAATGCGCCAAGGAGCGATGATTATGGACAAGCGGAAGCTGTATTATAAAGATGGCAATCTAAAAGAATTTTCTGCCACAGTCCTTGATTGCCGGGAGGCAGAGGGAGGTTGGTATATCACACTGGATCAGACTGCCTTCTATCCCGAAGGGGGCGGACAGCCCTATGATCTGGGCACATTGGACGGGGCTGCGGTGCTCTGCGTGCAGGAAAAAGAAGATGAAATTTTGCACCTGTGCGAAAAAGAGCTGACCCCGGGCAGGCAGGTGAAGGGTATCATCGACTGGCAGAGACGGCTCGATCTGATGCAGCAGCACACTGGTGAGCATATTGTTTCCGGTATTATCAACCGGCGTTTCGGCTACCACAATGTGGGCTTTCATATGGGCGCGGAGACGGTGACCATCGACTTTGACGGTATGATCGATCCGGAAGCGCTCCGGGAGGTAGAAACGGAAGCCAATCAGGCTGTTTGGCAAAACATAGCGGTGAAATGTTGGTATCCTTCCCAAGAGGAACTGCCCAATGTAGGCTACCGGAGCAAGCGGGAACTGCCCTGGCCGGTGCGGGTGGTGGAGGTGCCGGGCTATGATAAGTGCGCCTGCTGCGGTGTTCACACAGCATATACCGGCCAGATCGGACTTATCAAGCTGCTGTCCTGTGTGAAGTTCCACCAGGGTGTGCGTATAGAAATGGTATGCGGCGGCAGAGCGCTTAGCTATTTAAGCAAAATCTGCGAACAAAACAAGCTGGTGTCGCAAGCCTTTTCCGCAAAACCGTTGGAAACCGGCGTGGCAGCGCAGCGGATGAACGAGCAGCTTGCAGCGGAAAAATTCCGCGCAGCCGGTCTGCAAAAGCAGGTTTTTGCCGGGATCGCTGCCGGCTACGCAGGGCAGAAAAATGTATTGCACTTTGCCCCGGAACTGTCTCCCGGTGAGGTGCGGGAACTGGCAGATATGATCGCCCAAAGCTGCCACGGTGTTGCTGCGGTATACGCCGGCTGTGATGAAAGCGGGTATAATTTGTGCATTGCCAGCCGGGATACGGATGTGCGTCCGCTGGGAAAGGCAGCCTTTCAGGCACTCAACGGCAGAGGCGGCGGCAGGGAAATGGCAGTGCAGGGGAATGTGAAAGCCACAAAGGCGCAGATCGAGGCATTTTTTGAAACAGCAGAATGAATTGTCAAATTTCCGTTTATCGGGCGGTTTAACCCTCGTTGTCATTGCGAAACCAGTCCGCAGACTGGTTGTGGCAATCTAAAGCGTGCAGTTATTTCTGTAGATTGCCACGCCAGTGTGAGCACTGGCTTGCAATGACAGTTTAGATGATACTGCCCGACAAACCGGAATTTGTACTGTATGTCAATTCTTTTCGATAAAAAAAGACGGAATTTTACAAATCCGATACTTTACAACCAGATTCTGTTATTGTATAATGAAGCCGTATGGGGTCTCCGACGCCCCGAAAAAATTTTGTCGAAAAGCTGCCAATGAGCAGTAATGTTATTAAATGGAGGAAACAAAAATGTCTGTAAAAGTTGCTATTAACGGTTTTGGTCGTATCGGCCGTCTGGCTTTCCGTCAGATGTTCGGTGCAGAGGGTTTCGAGGTTGTTGCTATCAACGACCTGACTTCCCCCAAGATGCTGGCTCACCTGCTGAAGTATGACTCCACTCAGGGCAATTACGCTGCTATGGGTCATGTCGTCGAGGCTGGCGAGGACAACATCGTTGTTGACGGCAAGAAGATCACCATCTACGCAAAGGCTAACGCTGCTGAGCTGCCCTGGGGCGAGCTGGGTGTTGATGTGGTGCTGGAGTGCACCGGTTTCTACACCTCTAAGGAGAAGGCTCAGGCTCACATCACTGCCGGTGCTAAGAAGGTCGTTATCTCTGCTCCCGCAGGCAATGATCTGCCCACTATCGTTTACAATGTTAACCACGAGACCCTGACTAAGGACGATCACATCATCTCCGCTGCTTCCTGCACCACCAACTGCCTGGCACCCATGGCTAAGGCTCTGAATGACCTGGCTTCCATCGAGTCCGGCATTATGTGCACCATCCACGCTTACACCGGCGACCAGATGATCCTGGACGGTCCTCAGCGTAAGGGCGACCTGCGCCGTTCCCGCGCTGGCGCTGTGAATATCGTTCCCAACTCCACCGGTGCTGCTAAGGCTATCGGCCTGGTTATCCCCGAGCTGAACGGCAAGCTGATCGGCGCTGCTCAGCGTATCCCCACTCCCACCGGCTCCACCACCATCCTGAACGCAGTTTGCGCTAAGG
>JAZNQK010000032.1:0-2127 GCA_045590135.1 Faecousia sp. | reverse complement strand
TGGAAGAAATTCCATACAAGCCTGTTTCTTGTACTGCAGACGGCAATGTGCAGCATTTCTACTGCGACGATTGCGGCAAGTACTTTAACAGCGCTGAAGCAACTGTCGAACTGACTTGGGATCAGATCGTTCTGGTATCCGAGGGCCATAAAGAAGTGATCGACGAGGGGGTTGCTCCTACTTACACTTCTATCGGCTGGACCGAAGGCTGTCACTGCTCTGTCTGCGGTGAAGTCTTTGTGGCACAGGAAGAAGTTCCTATGCTCCAGGCAAACTACCACTCCATTACTTACCGTAACCTGAACGGTGCGGAAAGCCCCGAACCCAATCAATATGCCGAGCATATCGGTGTGGACGAACTGCCCGTACCTGTTGCTGCCGGCTATACCTTCAAGGGCTGGTACACTGCTTCTGAGGGCGGTACTGTTGTGGACTACATCCCCGCAGGCAGCACCCAGAACTATATCCTCTATGCAAGATGGGATCTAGTGACTTACACGATCAACTATTTCGAGGCTCCCAATTATGAGAGCGTAGCTACCTACACGGTGGAAGACGAGATCTATCTGAGTGATCCCAACTGGCCCGGCCTGGGCTTCACCGGCTGGACGGAAGAGAACGGCAAAGTTGCTACTGAGCTGAGAGATGGCAAGGTCGCTTATAAGATCGCTTCCGGAACCACCGGCAACCTGAAGCTGACCGCCAACTGGAAGCTGATGCGCAACATCGCGACTCCCGGCACCAACAAGGTGATGTTGGCAGAGTACAACCCCACAACCGGTGGATACAGATTTGTTTATGAACTGGGTACCATTGAGAATGTGGTGCTGGAGCAGATGAGTTCCAATCTTCTGTATAACCACACCGGCGCAGGCGACTTCACTCTGGAAATGGCCAGCGAAAACACTCTGGAAGAGAGCATTGCTGACTCCATCACCCGAACCATCTCCAAGTCTGTTTCTTCCTCCTCCGAGTGGGAGCAGAGCAAGGACTGGGCAAGAGAAAATTCCAACGAGCACAGTACGCATGTAGATATTGGTCTTGAAGTCGGTAATGATAATATCAAAGCCAGCATTGAGACCGGTTACGGCTATGCCAATACCAGTTCCTCCTCCTGGGGTGGCAGTGAGACCAAGGGTGGCAGCTATGGTGAAGAAACCGAAAACGGAGAGGAAGTTGGTTCCTCCCTCTCCTACCTGACCTCTTTGACCACCTCTTCTATGACCGCTGTGACCATTTCTGCCGATGCCCCCAATGGCTATTATGACTATGTCCAGGCCGGTAATATCCGTGTCTTTGGCGTGGTTAACTATGTGCCCAGTGAAGTGGAAGGCGAAATCGGTAATTACTACCTGAATACCTATAGCATCCTGGATAATATGCATGGTGTTGTGCTGTACTATCCTTCTGTTAACGATTTGAACAACCCCACCTGCGAGACGCTGCAGTACAGCATCCCCAGAGAAAATATTGAGGAAAAAATCGCTAACAGCTACTTTGTTCAGTATGATGCCAACGGCGGTGTGGGCACAATGGTGAATACTCTCCACACGGTGGGTGGCACCGAAAAGCTGACGCAAAACACCTTCACAAAGGAAGGCTACCTCTTTATGGGTTGGGAGACCCGCGAGAAAATAGAGGGTCAGGATGAGCCTATCTCCACCGGCACCTATACTGACGAGCAGATCATCAATACCGCACTGGCAGCCAATGGTGAAACCGTGACTATGTATGCCCTGTGGGAGAAGATCGATTATACCATCGAATACCAGGGAAACAAGCCCGCGTTAGGCAGCACCTATGTGGACAACCTACCCGGCGATACTGCCTGCAAGTACGACGAAAATGTGACCTTGGCGGCCGCACCCACGCTGACCGGTTATACTTTCAGCGGCTGGTATTTTGACAGCACCTGTACCCAGAAGGCCGGCGATGCCGGAGGAAGCTTGGGGCTGCCGAACCTGACAACTGAGCACGGTGCAACCGTCAAGCTGTACGCCAAGTGGATAGCCAATACCTACAAGCTGATCTTCAATGCCAACGGCGGCGAACTGACGGAAAAGGATCTGACAGTCACCTTCGACAGCCAGTTTAACACCGATGCAACGCCTACCAGAGAGGGCCATG
>JAZNQK010000031.1:0-15346 GCA_045590135.1 Faecousia sp. | reverse complement strand
ACGACCGCTGAAAAATTCCGGTTTGTGGGGATGCTGGTTAGAGGAACAATCCAATGGCCCCCTTGTGTAAAGGGGGCTGGCAAATTGCCGATATTAGGCAATTTGTCTGGGGGATTGCGTTACGGATTCACCTGCAGCTGATGGGTGTGTCGTAAATTCTGCACCACAATCCCTCAGTCAAAAATCAAATAGATTTTTGACAGCTCCCTTTACACAAGGGAGCCTTTGTGCATTATCCAACTGCTCGACAAACTGAAATTTGAAAAAAGCGGCAGTTCCAAAGAACTGCCGCTTTTAATATCATTCAGAGAGTCTTCCATACAGACGCATATAATTTCGCAGCTTTTGGGCAAGCGCCGGGGTAAAGCTGCCCTTCTGTGCCCGCCAGCGCCAGTTGCTGCCCACTGTGGAGGGAGTATTCATTCGCGCCTCGCTGCCCAGGTCCAGGATATCCTGCGCCTGCACCACCGTCAGCCGGGCAACGCTGCCCCAAAGGGCCGCCATCATCCCCCAGCTGTCCTGTTCGTCTGTCAAACGCAGATAGTCCACCGCAAAGGCAGCATCTTCTTTGTCTGCGCTTGCCAGCCAGCCCAACACCGTATCATTATCGTGGGTACCGGTGTAGGCAACGCAGTTTTCCGGATAATTGTGGGGTAAATAGTCGCTGCCACTGGAATCCCGGCTGTCAAAAGCAAATTCCAAAACCTTCATCCCCGGGAATCCACTCTCTTGCAAAAGCTGACGCACCCCATCGGTGAGAAATCCCAAATCCTCTGCGATGATTCGCTGGCGGCCGATGTTTTTCTCCACCGCCCGGAACAGCTTCATACCCGGACCTTTCCGCCAGACACCACGGCGGGCATTCTCATCGCCATAGGGAATGGCGTAGTAAGCTTCAAAGCCGCGGAAATGGTCGATGCGCAGCACATTATAAACCTTACATAAAAACCCGATGCGTCGGGTCCACCAAGCAAAGCCGTCACGCTCCATCCGCTCCCAGTCAAATAAAGGATTGCCCCAAAGCTGACCGTCCTCGGAAAAGCCGTCCGGCGGGCATCCGGAAACCTCCCGGGGTATGTAGTTTTCATCCAGCTGGAACAGCTCCGGATGCGCCCACACATCTACGCCGTCCAGAGACACATAGATGGGTAGATCTCCAATAATGGAAATGCCTTTTTCGTTAGCGTAGCTGCGCAGCGCATTCCACTGCTTGAAAAACAGATATTGCACCACATACCAAAAGCGGATCTGCTCTTTATGTGCATCCCGGAAGGCATCCAACGCAACCGCTTCCCTGTTTCGCAGCGGGGGATCCCACTGCAGCCAAGCCTTGCCGCCGTGGTGCTCCTTCAGCGCCATGAACAGAGCATAATCCTCTAACCAGTCTGCATTATCCCGGCAAAAGCGGTCATAGTCCGCAGGCACATTTTCCAAAAAGCGCGCCACCGCAATGCCCAGCACCTGATACCGTTTTTCATAAAGCACACCATAGTTGATATCCTGGGGTGTGCTCTGCCAGTCGATATTTGCATACTCCTCCCGGCGCAGCAGCTGTTGCTGCTGCAAAGTGGGAAGATCAATAAAATACGGATTACCTGCAAAGGTGGAAAAGGACTGATAGGGAGAATCTCCATAGCTGGTGGGGCAAATGGGAAGCAGCTGCCAATAGCTCTGTCCGGCATCCGCCAAAAAATCCACAAATTCCCGGGCCTCCGCGCCCATAGTGCCAATACCGCCTTCGGATGGCAATGAGGATATATGCATCAAAATTCCGCTGCTTCGCATGGAGTATGCCCCCTTTCGGTAAAACTAAATTTTCCTTACGCTTTCGCCCTCCATCAGGACAAAAGGTGTGACCTCGTGCACAGCCTTCTTCTTTTCCTGAATGCTGTCCAGGAGAATTTCCACGCTGCGACGGGCAATGCTTTCCCGGTCCTGACCCACAGTGGTGAGCTTTGGCGTCATAAAGCCCGCCATAGGGATGCCGTCATAGCCGATCACCGAGATATCCTCCGGGACCCGCAGCCCCCAGTCGTGGATGGCACGGATCGCGCCCAGCGCCATAACATCAGACATTGCAAAAACCGCTGTCAGCTCCTCATTTTTCTCAAGAAGCTCTTTCATGGCAGCATAACCGCTTTCCAGTGTGAAACGGGCGCTTGACAGCTGCTTTTCCCGGTCAAAGGGCAGCTGATGCGCTTCAAAAGCCCGGCAGCAGCCGATGAAACGGGTGAAGGCTGCGTTTGAGCTTTCTGTTTTACCGCTTAAAATGCCGATGTTGCGATGCCCCAATCCGATCAGGTGCTCCACCGCCATTTGCGCGCCGGCAGTATCGTCGGTACTGACACTGGATAAGTTTTTAAAGCCTAAGCCATCGGCTGAGTTGGTAACCAGCACACAGGGAATGCCCACCGGAGCAAAATCCTGCCGGAAGGCTTTCAGATTACTGCCCAAAAACAGCACACCCTGGGGATGGCGTTCCCGGCAGATGCGCAGCGCCTGCTGCACTTCATTATCTTCCTCGTCAATGTAATACACCAGACAGGCATAACCCTTTTCCCGGATGAGACCCTGCAGCTGCACCATCAGCGCTGCGAAAAGCATATTCTGCGTGCCCTTTACGATCACAGCAATGCCGGAGGGAGCCTGCTGTCGCAGATGCTTTGCATTGCTGTTCAGGTCAAAATGATTCTCGCGGACCACTGCCTCTATTCTTTCTCTGGCGGTGTCAGACACATTGGCGCTTCCGTTAAGCACCCGGGAAACTGTTCCCACACCGTAACCGGAAAGTCGGGCAATGTCCTTAATAGTCATCGCCATTATCCCTTGACCGCGCCGGCTGCCACGCCCTTAATAATGTGCTTCTGGCAGGTCAGATAGAAAACGATCACAGGAATAATGCTCATGAGGATCAGCGCCATAGTGGCACCTAAGTCCACTGCGCCGTAGCTGCCCTGCAGGTACTGCACATGGATGGGAATGGTCATATACTGATTCCGGTCCAGCACCAGATACGGCAGCAAGTAGTCGTTCCAGATCCACATGATCTCCAAAATACCCACGCTGATCATAGTGGGGCGCAGCATAGGCAGCACCACACGGAAGTAGATCTGCAGAGGATTGCAGCCGTCAATGGCAGCCGCCTCCTCAATGTCCAGCGGAATGCTCTTTACAAAGCCTGTAAACATAAACACCGCCAGGCCTGCGCCAAAGCCTAAATAAACAATAGGAATGGTCCAGGGGGTATTCAGCTTCAGCGTGTCAGCGGTCTTGGACAGAGTGAACATCACCATCTGGAAAGGCACTACCATAGAGAAAACGCAAACATAGTAGATGATCCGGCACAGCTTGCTGTCCACCCGGGAAATATACCATGCAGCCATAGAGGTGCAAAGCAGGATCAGAGCCGTAGAGAGCAGCGTGATGACGGTGCTGTACAGCACAGATTTCCAGAAGGGATAGTTGCCGAAGGTCATACCCTTGATGAAGTTATCAAAGCCCGCAAAACTCTCTCCGGAGGGGATTGCAAAGGTGTCGGTCTTAACAAAGGTGTTGACCTTGAAGGAATTGATGAGCACTGTCACGATGGGCAGCACATACACGATGGCGATAATGCCGAAAATAACAGTCAAGGCATTTTTGCCTGCAGACTGCTTGTTCAGTGCATTCTTAGGCTTTTTCATTACTGCTGCACCTCCTTTTTACGGGTCGCACGGAGCTGGAGAATAGAAATAGTTGCCACCAAAATGAAGAACAACACTGCCTTCGCCTGGGCCATACCACGGGCAGATGAGCCCTGGCCGTAGAAGGTGGAGTAAATGTTCAGCGCCAGCATTTCCGTGGTTTTGATGGTGTTGAGCGTGCCGTCGGCTGCGGTTTCAAATACGAACGGATCGCCGCCGGTAAGGGCAAGGTTCTGATCGAACAGCTTAAAGCCGTTGGTCAGGGTCAGGAACATACAGATGGTGATGGAAGGCATCACATTGGGAATGGTGACCTTGAAAAGAGTCTGCCAGCGGTTTGCGCCGTCGATGCGGGCAGCTTCCAGCATATCCTCGGGAACAGCCTGGAGTCCTGCAATGTAAATGATCATCATATAACCCACCTGCTGCCAGCACATCAGGATCATCAATCCCCAGAAGCCATACTTGGTCTCCAGCAGAATGGATGTGTCAAAGCGGCTTAAAATGCCGTCAAAGATCATACTCCAGATGTAACCCAGCACGATGCCGCCGATGAGGTTGGGCATAAAGAACACGGTGCGGAACAAATTCGTGCCCTTGATCTTTTGGGTCAGCACATATGCCACGAAGAACGCCAGCACATTGATCAGCACCAGAGAGATGATGGCAAACACCGCAGTATAGCCGAAGGAATACCGGAAGGAGGCATCCTGAAAGGCCTTGATGTAGTTACCGATACCAATGAAAGTGGCATCGCTGGTGGTGGTGAACTTACAAAAAGACAGATACATACCGTGGACAAAGGGCACCACGAAGCCGATAAGAAAGGCTGCCACCATAGGCAGCATAAAGACGGGGAAGCACCGCTGGATGGGTCTGCGGATCAAGCTGCTTCCCGAGGCGATGAGTTTTTTCTTCTTTGTTTTCATTTTCTTGATTTTCCCTCCTTATTTTTTGCCGGGTCGGCAGGATATGGGCATACCGCTGCCGTACAGAGATATGCCCACACCCTGCACATTTTTATTAAAAACGGGGCGGGCTGTTATGCCCGCCCCGTTGGGGTTGGTTTTAGAAGGTGTTATGATCAGCTGTTGGCCTTCTTGTACTGGTCAGCCCAGCCACCAACGAATGCAGTCTCAACATCAGCCCAGTCGCCGCCGTTGCAGTACTGAACCATAGCAGAAACCACGGCAGCACGCCAGTCGTTGACATTGGGAGTGTAGTTGAAGGTCCAGTCAACGGAGTAGTTGCCGGCATTCAGGTATGCAGCAGCATCGTTGAAGAACACATTCTCGTTAGCAGCAGCCTTCTTGTAGGGGATAGCGCCGAACTGCTCAGCCATGCACTTGGTGCCGGCCTCGGAGGTGACCATCCACTTCATGAAGTCCAGGGTTGCCTTGATGTCGGCTTCGGAAGCCTTGCCGTTCACTGCCCAGCAGTTCTCGGTGCCGGAGCACAGGCCAGCCTTGTCTTCGCCCTCAACGCCGCAGTACATGGGGATCATAGCCAGATCCTCGGCAGCAATGCCGCCCTCGACCAGGCCTGCGTACTCCCAAGTGCCGTTCTGATAGAAGACAGCCTTCTTGTCGACAAACTCCTGCTTTGCATCGTAGCCGCCGGTAGCCAGGGTGTTGGGCTCAACAGCGGAGTTGTTGATGTACAGGTCCCAAATGTTCTTGAAGTTAGCCAGGTAGGTACCCTCGATCTCAGCGGGGCACTCAGTCCACTTAGCATCGCGGCCCTCGTAGTACAAAGGCATGTTAGCCAGGTGGCCGGAGAAACGCCAGCTGGAGGAATCATCCAGACCGGAAGAGGTGAAGGCGTCGAAGCCCAGAGTCTCAGCATTTGCGTGGATGTCTTCCACAACAGCCTTCAGGGAAGCAAAGTCCTTAATGTCGGTGATCTCGTAGCCGGCTTCCTTCAGCAGAGCCTTGTTGACGATGATGCCGAAGGACTCGTAGCAGTAGCCGATGGAGCAGATCTTGCCGTTGGCATCACGCAGGGTGAAGGAATCGGTGTTCAGCTCCTTGTAGACATCGGTGCCGGACAGATCGTAGCAGTACTCGCCCCAGGTGTTGACAGCAGCAGCGTTGCCGACAACAAACAAGGTGGGAGCGCTGGACTTATCCATCTCAGCAGTCAGGGTCTCTTCATACTTGCCGGAAGCGGCAGTAACGACCTTGACCTCGATGCCGGTCTCTTCAGTATAGGTCTTAGCGACCTCCTGCAGAGCCTTATCAGCCTCGGGCTTGAAGTTCAGCCAGTAAACGGAGCCCTTATCATTACCTGCGCAGCCTGCAAAGGCAAACAGGGACAGAATCAGGGCAGCACACAGTGCCAGGGAAAGAATGCGCTTTTTCATTTCATTTTCCTCCTGATATTTTTTTGTGGAATTTGTTATGGAAACGATTCCACGATTACCGCTGTTATCATACCTTATTTTCAAAGAAAATGCAACGGAAATTCATCCCATTTTAACAATTTCGTGATTTATAATAAAAGACCCCGTTCCCTTTTAGGCAGTTTGACAAAAGGCAAGTTTCAGTTTGACGGGCAGTTGGAAAACACGAAAAGGCTCCCTTGTATAAAGGGAGCTGGCAAAAATCTATGATTTTTGACTGAGGGATTGTGCGGTAGCTCTTACAACGCTCCCAACAGCTTCAGGCGAATCCGTAACACAATCCCCCAGTCAAATTGCCTAACATCGGCAATTTGCCAGCCCCCTTTACACAAGGGGGCCGTTGGATTGTGCGCCTAACGCTCTGCCCCATAAACCGGAATTTGTAAACTTTTTTCTGTGCCCTTGCAATTCTGCATATGTATGGTAAAATTACTTCTAATAATGTATCGAAATGTTTAAGGAGGAGCCAAAATGCTCAAACGCCTTTTCCGCTGCGTCCGGGAATATAAATGGCCAGCGATCCTCAGCCCTGTGTGTATGGTGGGCGAAGTGGCTATGGAAGTTATGATCCCGCTGGTGATGGCCGATCTGTATGACTACGGCATTGTTATGCAGAATATGTCCGTAGTGGTATCCAAATCCATATTGCTGGTGGTGCTGGCCTTGGCATCCTTGACCTTTGGTGTTTTATCTGCTGTTTTCGCATCCAAGGCCGCCACCGGCTTTGCAAAAAATCTGCGCCACGATATGTTCTACCGGGTGCAGCGCTTCAGTTTTTCCAACATCGACCGGTTTTCCACTGCCTCCATCGTCACCCGGCTGACCTCGGATGTGGCAAATCTGCAGATGACCTTCCAAATGATGATCCGTATGGCAGTGCGCTGCCCGATGATGCTCATTCTGGCATTGATCTCCGCTACCGGTATCAGTGTCCGGCTTAGTCTTATCTACTGTGTTGCGCTGCCTGTTCTCGTTTTTGCCCTTATAATGCTCGTGCCGCTGGTATTCAAGATCTTTGACCGGGTCTTTAAGACCTACGACAAACTCAACACCGTAGTCCAGGAAAACATCCACGGCATCCGGGTCGTCAAATCCTTTGTCCGGGAGGAAAAGGAGACCCGCAAATTCACAGATATTTCCGGATCTATCTATAAGGATTTTTGTAAAGCGGAGCGCATCATGGCGCTGAACAGTCCTATTATGCAGCTGTGTGTTTACGGCTGTATGCTGGCCATCTCCTGGTTCGGAGCCCATTTGGTCATTGCCTCCGGCAACAATCCCGACCTGGGACTGACCACCGGTCAGCTCTCTTCCATGTTTACTTACACCACTCAGATCTTAAGCGGTCTGATGATGCTGTCTATGGTGTTTGTAATGCTCACTATGAGCCGCACGCCTATGCGCCGCTGCAGCGAGATCCTGGCAGAAGAGCCGGATCTTACCAGCCCGGAAGCCGGCATTCAGACTGTAGCCGACGGCTCGATCGATTTTGAAAATGTGGATTTCCGCTACAGTGCGGAGGCAAAGCACCGCTCTCTCAAGGAGATCTCCCTGCACATCCCCTCCGGTGCCACAGTTGGCATTTTGGGCGGTACCGGTTCGGGCAAGACCACCCTTGTTCAGCTGATCCCCCGGCTTTATGATGTCAGCGCAGGTTCGATCAAGGTCGGTGGCGTAGATGTCCGCAACTACGACCTGGATGTATTGCGGGATCAGGTGGCAATGGTGCTGCAAAAGAATGTCCTGTTCTCCGGCACCATCAAGGAAAATCTGCGATGGGGCGATCCGGAGGCATCCGATGAAGAACTGGAAAATGCCTGTAAGCTTGCCTGCGCCCACGATTTCATCACCGCCTTCCCCGATGGGTATGATACCTATATCGAACAGGGTGGCACCAATGTTTCCGGCGGTCAGAAGCAGCGGCTGTGCATCGCCCGGGCGCTGCTGAAAAAGCCGAAAATTTTGATCCTGGACGACTCCACCTCTGCCGTGGATACCCGGACAGACGCTATGATCCGCCAGGCTTTCCGGGACCGGATCCCGGACACCACCAAGCTGATCATTGCCCAGCGGGTAGCCTCTGTGCAGGACGCGGATATGATCGTTGTGCTCGACGGCGGCAAGCTGGTGGATGTGGGCACCCACGAAAGTCTCCTGCAAACCTCGCAGATCTACCGCGAGGTCTATGAATCCCAAAAGAAAGGAGACGATTGATATGCCTCCTGTAAGAATGCGCGGCGATGGCCGCAAAGCCAAGGACCCCAAAAAGACTCTGCTGCGGTTGCTTGGCTATATGAAAAAGCACACTCTCGCGCTGCTGGTCGTAATGGTCTGCATCGTCGTTGCCGCCTTTGCCCAGACCACCGGCAGCGAGAACTTAGGCAGGCTGGTGGATGATTACATTTTACCCATGGTCGCCGCCGGCTCCGTGGATTTCGGTCCTCTTGCTGCATATCTGATCAAGATCGCCTGCATTTTCAGTGCCGGCATTTTAGCCTCCTTTTTACAGCAGTTTCTGATGGTCACCGTCAGCCAGGGCACCCAGAAAACCATCCGGGATCAGATGTTTGCAAAAATGCAAAAGCTGCCCCTGCGCTATTTCGACACCAATACCGCAGGCAATATTATGTCCCGCTACACCAGCGATATCGACACCCTGCGGCAGATGATCTCCCAGTCCATTCCCCAGACGGTCAGCTCCCTGGTAACATTGATCGTGGTGTTTCTTGCAATGCTCCGGGCATCCTGGATCCTTACCTGTGTGATCTTGGTCACCGTTTCCGGAATTTTCTTTGTGACAGTCAACATCGTCAAGCGTTCCTCCAAGTTTTTTATCGGACAGCAGCGTTCTTTAGGCGCACTGAACGGTTTTGTGGAGGAGATGATCAGCGGTCAGAAGGTCATTAAGGTATTTACCCACGAACAGACCGCAAAAAAAGATTTCGACAAGCTCAACGATGAACTTTGCCGCAATGCCTACACCGCCGGCAGGCTCACCAATATGATGGGTCCCATCAACAACAACTTAGGCTATATCCAGTATGCTGTTCTTGCCATTATCGGCGGCAGTATCGTTGTCGCCTCCGGCGGTGAGCTGCTGAGCCTGGGCAATCTGATGAGCTTTATGCTGCTGTCACGGACCTTCAATCAGCCCATCTCCCAGATCAGCAACCAGATCAATGCCATCGTTATGGCGCTGGCAGGTGCGGAGCGTGTCTTTGAGCTGATGGACGAGGAACCGGAGGTAGATGAAGGCTATGTGACCCTGGTCAATGCGCAGATCGATGAAAACGGCACCATTACGGAATCTCAAAAGCGTACCGGGCGGTGGGCATGGAAGCATCCCCACCAGGCAGACGGCACCATCACCTACACTGAGCTGAAGGGCGACATTACTATGTATAATGTGGACTTCGGCTATGTGCCGGAAAAAACGGTTTTGCACGATGTGACATTGTATGCAAACCCCGGTCAGAAGCTTGCCTTCGTGGGTGCCACCGGTGCCGGCAAGACCACCATCACCAATCTTATCAATCGGTTCTACGATATTGCCGACGGCAAGATCCGCTACGACGGCATCAATATCAATAAGATCAAAAAGTCAGACCTGCGCCGCAGCCTTGGTATCGTGCTCCAGGACACCAATCTGTTCACCGGTACGGTTATGGAAAATATCCGCTACGGCAATTTGGATGCCACCGATGAAGACTGCATCCGGGCCGCGCAGCTTGCCAATGCCCACGATTTTATCATCCGCCTGCCCAAGGGCTATGATACAGAGCTTACCGGCAACGGCGCCAACCTCTCTCAGGGTCAGCGCCAGCTTCTCGCCATCGCCCGGGCGGCTGTTGCCGATCCTCCGGTGATGATCTTAGACGAGGCCACCTCCTCCATCGACACCCGCACCGAGGCCCTTGTGCAAAAGGGTATGGATGCGCTGATGCAGGGCAGGACCACCTTCGTCATCGCCCACCGGCTGAGCACCATTATGAACTCTGACTGCATTATGGTGCTGGAGAAGGGCCGGATCATCGAGCGAGGCTCTCACGAAGATCTCATTGCCCAAAAGGGCACCTACTATCAGCTTTATACCGGCGCTTTTGAACTGGAATAAAGCCAAACGAACCCCCTGAAAGGAGGTCTATTATGATCCTCAATGAAAAAATTAATGCTTTTGCGGCGGAAATGGAAGCTGTCTGCCGTAAAAACGATGCCATCTCCCCGGAGCTTTACAGTCGCCTGGGGGTCAAGAAAGGCTTGCGTGACGAAAACGGCAGCGGTGTCCTTGCGGGACTTACCAATATATCCACCGTGCTGTCCTCAAAAATGGTAGACGGAAAGAAAGTACCCTGCGAAGGCTCTTTGTGGTACCGTGGCTATCCGGTGGAGCAGCTCATTGACGAGTTGGGTCCCACGCAGCTCGGCTATGAAAAGATCGCCTATCTGCTTTTGATGGGTCAGATGCCCACAGAGCAGGAAGCCGCCGAATTCCGGCAGCTCATCGGTCAGTGCCGGACGCTACCGTCCAATTTCACAAGAGATGTCATTATGAAAGCTCCCAACCGGGACATTATGAACTCTATGACCCGCAGCATTCTGACTCTGGCATCCTATGATAACAATGCATCCGATATCAGCGTGCAAAACTCCCTGCAGCAATGCATTCGGCTTATCAGTGAGTTTCCGCTGCTGGCGGTGTATGCCTACCATGCCTACAACTACTCGGAAAATATGGCAAGTATGATCATTCACCGTCCGGACCCCACCTTATCCACCGCGGAAAATCTTTTGATGATGCTGCGTCCGGATCAACAGTACACCGCCACCGAGGCAAAAGTGCTGGACACCGCACTGATTCTGCATATGGAGCACGGCGGCGGCAACAACTCCACCTTTACCACCCGTGTTATTACCTCTGCAGGCTCGGATACCTATTCCACCATCGCTGCGGCAATGTCCTCTTTGAAGGGTCCCAAGCACGGCGGTGCAAACATCAAGGTTATGGAAATGATGGCAGATATCCGCGCGCATATTAAAAACCCCGCCGACAAAGACGCCCTTGCAGATTATCTTTCCAAGATCATCAACAAGGAGGCCTTTGACCGGAAGGGTCTTGTGTACGGTATGGGTCACGCCGTCTACTCCCTGTCTGATCCCAGAGAGCGGATCTTCCGTGGCTATGTGGAGCAGCTGGCGGCGGAGAAAGGACGGCAGGAGGATCTGCTGCTTTACGAAAATGTGGAGGAGCTTGCTCCCCAGCTCATTGCCAAATACCGGCGTATTTACAAGGGCGTCAGTCCCAATGTGGACTTTTACAGCGGCTTTGTGTACGAGATGCTGGGCATTCCTCTGGAGCTTTACACCGCTATGTTCGCCGTGGCCCGGATCGTAGGCTGGAGCGCCCACCGGATCGAGGAGCTGATCTGCACCGACAAGATCATCCGCCCGGCGTATATGAGCGTCCTGGAGAGTGAAATGTAAAAGGAAAAAAGCAAGCAGCCTATCGGCTGCGTGCTTTTTTCAGATCTCTTTGTACATTGCGGTAGCATCGTCCTTGCGGACATTGTCTGCCACCAGGACCACCTCCACCGCTACGGTCCTTGTTCCCATAGCGATCTCGATGCGGTCGCCCACCTTGACCTCGTAGCTGGCCTTTACTACACGGCCATTGACACTGATACGGCCATTGTCACAGGCTTCGTTGGCCACCGTCCGACGCTTGATCAGCCGGGAGACCTTCAGATACTTGTCAAGACGCATAAGTTTTTCTTACTTCGCGACAGCGTCCTTCAGAGCCTTGCTTGCCTTGAAAACGGGCAGCTTGGTTGCGGGGATCTGGATGGCTTCCTTGGTGCGGGGGTTGCGGCCCACGCGAGCCTCGCGTGCCTTGACCTCGAAGATACCAAAGCCGGAGATCTGGGTCTTATCACCCTTTTCCAGATTGGCAACGATGGTCTCAACAGCAGCATTGATGACGCGCTCTGCGTCCTTCTTGGTGGTGCCGGTCTTTTCAGCAACGGCAGCGATCAGTTCGGTCTTGTTCATATTGTGATTCCTCATTTCTTTTTTGTAATGCAACTTCACATTATCACATTTTTTGGACAAATGCAAGGGTTTTTTCGTATTTTTTAGTATTTTTTCTCAATTTTTTACAAGTGAAGTAATTTTGCCAGTTTTTCTCCCTTAGGCAGCAGGAGGCAATCCTCCCGGGTAATGGTCTTGCACGCCACAACCGCCAGTGCATACACAGCAACGCCCACCGCTATGGGTACGCCGCACAGCAGCAACCGACTTCCATCGCTTCCCAGTGCCGCCAAAAGCAGCTCATAAACACCGTATACAGCAACACCCATCAATGCTGCCGGCAGCAGCGGCCGCAGCAAGTTTTTCAGCAGCGCCGGTTTTTCCTGAATGAGTCGCCGGGCAGACAGCAGATTCAGTACGCCGATACACAGATAGCACAGCGCTGCGCCAATGGGCGCGCCCATAATACCGATGTTGGGATTTCCCACCAGGATATACACCACCAAAAGCTTTACACCGCCGCACAGCAGCATATTGATCACCGGCACATGGGCATAGCCGTGGGACTGCAACAGTGCGTTGGTATACTGGATCACTGCATACAAAAACACACTTATGCCCAACACCGCCATCAGCTTCTGCGCCAGCTCCAGCTCCCAGCCTGTGTAGCCGAAAAGCAGCCGCATAACCGGACCGGCGAGAATAGTCAGACCCACTGCGCAGGGCAGGCTGAGCAGACCTGTGATCCGGGCAGCAGATTCTTCCGTTGCCTTCACTTCACCGTGAAGCTTCAGGGTCAGCTTTTCCGTCACCGCCGGGATGATGCTCACCGTAATGGGGATGATGAAGGCACAAGGCATATTGAATACCGTTTGCGCTGTATTGTAAATACCCTTCAGGCTGTCCGCCGCCAGCTGCACCGTGGTGTCACCGCCCACCAGCTGCCCCATATACAGGTTGCTGCCGATGAGATACACCAGCCGGTCCATATAAAGACCGGATTCCACTACTGTCAAAAGCTGCAGTCCGGCAGAGCCGATGGTAATGGGAATGGCGATGGCCAGTAACCCTTTGGCAGTCGCCTTATAACCCTCCATGGGATCCTGACTCTGAGGCAGCTCCTTATATGCACCTGCAAATTTGATGCGCAGATAAACAGCAGACACCACGCAGCTCACCGTCACGCCCAAGATCGCGCCGCCGGCAGCCAACGCCACATTCTGCGTTGCATACATAATGCCAAAGGCTGCCGCCAGGCCAACGATCAGCTTGAACACCGCCTCTAAGATCTGAGAATTGGAGGTGGGGCGCATATTGCCCTGTCCCTGGAAAAAGCCACGGTAGGTGGACATAAAGCCCATCAAAAGCGCACAGGGACCTAAGCATAATATCGCCGCCCAGGCATCCGGCTGATTTAACGCCGTTGCTAAGGCCTTGCACCCAATCATCATCAGCGCTGTGCTCACCACGCCCAAAGCAAGGAATATTCCCCGGGCGGTAGCATAGATCCTGCGCACCTGATTGTAGTTGCCCACAGAGCTTGCCTGGCTGATCATCCGGCTCATTGCCACCGGCAGACCTGCTGTAGAGATCATCAGCAGCACCGCGTAAATATCATAGGCCGTGGTGAAGTAACCGTAACCGACTGTGCCGATGGCCTCCTCTAAGGGGATCTTGTAAAACGCACCGATGACCTTGACTACCGCTGTGGCGATGGCCAACAGCGCAGCGCCGTGGAGGAAATTTTGTTTTTTCACCGAGTCTGACATAGTGTCCTCCTTATTCCTCCTGGCTGAACAGCCGCTGCATTGCATAACCGGTAATTTCCTCCACCACTTCCTTCAGATCAATGGTGGGGAATATGCCGTTTTGATACAATATCCTGCCTCGCACCATAGTCATAGCCACATCACCGCCCTTGGCGCTGAATACCAGAGCATTCATCACATCGTGGCAGGGCATCAGATGGGGCGCAGAGAAATCCACCAAAATGATGTCTGCGTCCATACCCTCTTTCAGCATACCTGCGCTGCCTTGCCGCTGCTGGGCTCTTGCGCCGCAGACCGTCGCCATCATCAGCACCGCCTGGGCAGGCAGCGCAGAGGCATCCTTTCCGGCAACACGCTCCGTCAGCGCCAGGGCGCGCATCACCTCAAACATATCCAAATTGCCGCATTCCACCGCCCCGTCAGTACCCAAGGCAACATTGATGCCTGCCTTGACGGTGGGCAGCACCGGCAGGCTTTCTTTGCCGCTTTTCGCCTTTGCCACCGGTAAAGCAACGGCGCTGAGCTGCTTCTTGCCCAACAATGCACGCTCCTCATCGGTAAGGAAAGCGCAGTCCGCCGCTGTCACCGGCACATCGAAAATACCGTGACAGTTCAGAAGCTCACCGGGATACAGTCCGGTGCGGTCGGCGCAGTCATCTGCTTCTTGCCGGGTCTGGGAAAGATGCAGCTGCACCCCCAAACCCTTTTCCCGGGCGAAGGCAGCAAGTCCTTCCCAAAGCTTGTGGTTGCTGATATATTCGGCATACAAGCCTGCATCTATGCGGATCCTGCCGTCATCGTAGCCGTGCCATTTTTCTGCCAAACGGCAAAGCTCTTGGCACTGCTCGTCTGTTTCAAAATCAAAATCTTCGCTTTCGTCGATGAAACGGTAGGAAGAAAGCGCCAGATTTGCCTTGATACCGCTCTGCGCCACAGCCTCTGCGGTGGCCTGTGGATAATAGTAAAGGTCGGAAACCGAGGTGATGCCAAAGCGCAGGCACTCGGCAATGCCCAGCAAGGCTGATGCCTTGGCGCTGCGGCTGTCCAGCTTTGCTTCCTTTTTCAGCTGTTCCTCCAGAGCCTCCTTATTGGGCGCATCGTCCAAAAGGTTTCGCAGGACCGTGGTAGCAAGGTGGGTGTGGCAGTTTATAAGACCGGGCATTGCCACCATACCGGTGCCGTCCACGATGGTCTTGGGCTGCTCCTCGGGAGGCTGCTTGCCTATGTAGGTTATCTTGCCCCCATCTGTGCCGATATAGCCGCCAAACAGCACATCCATTCTTTCATTCATGGTCACCACCGTGACATTGGAGATCAAAGTATCCACTTGCTTACTTCCTTTCTAAAAGCCTTGTGTATGCCAAATTCCAGTTTGTCGAGCAGATGTATCTGCTCGACAAACTGAAATAATGTAGAATGGAGAATGTAGAATGTAGAATTATTGTGTTGCCTACGGCAACTATTTAAAT
>JAZNQK010000030.1:0-3093 GCA_045590135.1 Faecousia sp. | reverse complement strand
TGCACCGACAAACTGAAATAATGTAGAATGGAGAATGTAGAATTATTGTGTTGCCTACGGCAACTATTTAAATCATTTCCGGAGGAAATACCTTGATTCTCAATTCTCCATTCTCAATTCTCAATTTGCGCGACAGCGCGTCAAACCGGAATTTGTAAAGGTTTTATTTCGCTTTAGAAAAGCAGTTTACAATTTTCTGTTTTAATGATACAATTATTTGGTTAGGAGGTGGTGCTATGCAGCGGTATTTATCGGAATTGAAAAACTTTTTCCGCAAGGGTGATATGGTCCTTTTGATCCTTTGCTTAGTGGCCACAGCCTTTGGCTGTCTTGTTATTGCCAGTACTACCAACACCATGGGTTCTGTCCGTTATGTGGTAATGCAGATCGGTGCGGCATTGATCGGCGTACTGTCCTATGCTCTCATTTCCTCCATCGATGCGGAGACCTTTGCTGAGCATCGCAGCGCAATGGTGATTTTTAACACCCTTTTGCTTTTCATGCTGCTTCCCTTCGGTCAGACCATCAGCGGTAACCGAAGCTGGCTGGACTTTCCGTTTTTGCCCTTTAACATCCAGCCTGCGGAAATTTGTAAGATCACCTATGTTCTGATCATGGCGTCGGTGATGTCGTCGCACCAAAACCGGCTGTCCAGCATCCCCTCAGTGGGACATATGCTTCTGCATTTGGGAATTTTAGCCGGTTTGAATCTGCTTATTTCCAAGGATGCCGGTGTTTCACTGATCTTTGTGTTCATTTTTATCGGTATGGCTTTTTCCGGCGGTGTGAGCCTGATCTGGTTTCTGGTGGCTATCGGCGGTTTGATCATAGCCGCTCCGGTGCTGTGGAATTTTTTCCTGTCTGATTATCAGAAGCTGCGTATTGAAGTGCTTTTCAACCCGGCGCTTGATCCGCTGGGTACCGGTCCAAGGTATCACACTGTACGCTCCCTGCGCTCCCTTACCGGCGGCGGTATGACCGGACAAGGTCTTTTTGAAGGTACCCGCACCCAGACCCACAATGCCCTTTACGCCCAGCATACGGACTACATTTTCTCCGCCATCGGTGAGGAGCTTGGTTATGTTGGCTGCGCATTGGTGTTGGTGCTGCTGTTTCTGATCATTGCCCGGTGCATTTGGGTGGGCACAAAAAGTCAGGACTATATGCGCCGTATGATCTGCTTTGGCGCGGCATCCGCGCTGATCTTCCAGGTCATCAGCAATGTGGGTATGTGCATTGGCGTTACGCCGGTTATCGGTCTGACACTGCCCTTCATCAGCTACGGCGGATCGTCGCTGGTTTCGCTGTATGCTATGCTGGGACTTGTCTCCGGTGTCCACGCGCGACCTGCCCCTACCAGTCACGAGCGTTATATTCGACCTTACTGATATAATCGACAAAGGAGATTTGTTATGAAAGCATTTATGGACAAGGATTTTCTACTGCAAAATGACACTGCAAAACATCTGTTCCACGATTATGCAAGTGCAATGCCGCTGGTGGACTACCACTGCCACCTGAACCCCCGGGAGATCTATGAGGATCGCCGGTTCAACAACCTTGCTGAGGTGTGGCTGGGTGGCGAAAATCCCGACGGCAGCTACTTTGGTGACCACTACAAGTGGCGCCTGATGCGCTCCAACGGCACACCCGAGGAGTATGTTTCCGGCAACAAGCCCGGCTTTGAGCGGTTCATGAAGTTAGTGGAAGCTTTAGAGCTTGCCATCGGCAATCCTATGTATCACTGGTGTAATATGGAGCTGAAGCTGTTCTTCGGCGTGGAAGAACCGCTGACTGCAGAAAGCGCCAAGCGCATTTGGGATCACTGCAATAAAATGCTGCAGGAAGATCCCGATATGACTGCCCGGGGTCTGATCCGCAAGTCTAATGTTGCCTTTATCGGCACCACCGATGATCCCATTGACGATCTGCAGTGGCACGAAAAGATCGCCGCTGACAAGAGCGTTGCCTTCAAGGTCTGCCCCTCTTACCGTCCCGACAAGGCCATCAATATCAGCAAGGAGGGCTTTGCTGAGTATATCGGCAAGCTGGCTGAGAGTGTCGGCAAGAAGAGTCTGGATAGTGTTCAGGAGGTCTGTGACGCACTGGTGCAGCGCCTGGAATACTTCCATGCCCGGGGCTGCAAGGCCAGCGACCATGGCTTAGATTATATCCCCTACCGTCTTTGCTCCGTGGAAGAGGCTGATGCTGCCTACCGCAAGGTGATGGCAGGCGGCAGCATCACGGTGGAAGAGGCTGAGGGTTATCAAACCATTATTCTCCTTTGCCTCGGCAAGGCATATCACCGCTTGGGTATTGCTATGCAGCTGCACTACTCCTGCCTGCGCAACAACAATACCCGGATGTTCAAAAAGATGGGTCCTGACACCGGCTTTGATGCCATTGCCCAGAACACCTGCGGCGGTGATGTGGCACAGTTCCTTTCTGCACTGGACGAGACCAACCAGTGCCCCAAGACTATTTTGTACTCGCTGAATCCTGCGGATAACGAGCAGCTGGGCACCCTTCTTGGTTGCTTCCAGGACAGCTCCATCCCCGGCAAGATCCAGCACGGCTCTGCCTGGTGGTTTAACGACACCAAGACCGGTATGGAAGCGCAGATGATCTCTCTGGCGAACTTGGGCGTGTTGGGCAACTTCGTGGGTATGCTCACCGACTCCCGATCCTTCCTGAGTTATGCCCGTCATGACTACTTCCGCCGGATTTTGTGCAACCTCATCGGCACCTGGGTGGAGAACGGCGAATATCCCAACATCGACAGCAGTCTGAAGAAGATCGTAGAAGGCATCAGCTACTACAACGCAGCAAGATACTTCGGTATTGAATAATGTAAGAAAAGGGTGTGCTTTGAAGCGCACCCTTTTCGTCTGGATCGCACCAAATTCCGGTTTGACGGGCTGTCATAAAACAGCCCGTCATCCTGAGCCAGTGCGCACACTGGCGTGAGGATCTCGTTGGATTCTGGGGATTCTACAATAGATTGCCACACCAGTTTGCGAACTGGTTCGCAATGACAGCGGGGTAAAGTATTCGTCAAACTGAAATTTGTTGCGCGGTTGCAGCAGAAAGGGC
>JAZNQK010000029.1:0-11045 GCA_045590135.1 Faecousia sp. | reverse complement strand
CGCATGACCTTACTGGTGAGTACACTTTTTATAACTGCCTTTTCAAACTCGGCATCATAATATTCCTTCAGCTGCTCCACGGTGATGTTGTTCTGGCGGCTGATAACGGCCAAGGCCTGCGCCATCTCGTCACTTGCGACCTTAAGGTCTTCCAGCTCCACGATTTTATCGATGGCTGCCTGATTACGCAGCGCTGCTTCTGCAGCAGGATAGGCATCCTCCCGGAGCTTTTCCCGGGTAGTATTCATAAAGCTGCAGTACATATCCATAGACAAGCCCTGCTGCTGCAGCTGTGCCTCCAGATTGGCAACCTGCGCATCCGCAGCTGTCTCCAGCTCGCCGGGATCCACTTTATAGTCCAGCGTAGCCGCTGCCTGGCGCAGCAGACGGTCCTGCAGGTCCATCTCGCCCCGGTCATCGGTATACGCCTGAAGATTCTCTCTCAGCTTCTGACGCAGCTGAGCAAAGGTGTCACAGTCACCAACCTCTTTTGCAAAGGTATCATCCAGTTCATACTGGGTCTTGACCCGAATCTCCCGGATCACACAGTCAAACCGGGCCTGCTTGCCTGCTAAGTTTTCTGCGTGATACTCCTTGGGAAAAGTGACATTCACTGTAACTTCTTCACCGGGCACCTTGTCTAACAGCTGCTCTTCAAAGCCGGGAATAAACATACCGCTGCCCAGCACCAGGGTCTGATTCTGTGCCGTACCGCCCGGGAAACGCTCGCCGTCACAAAAACCGGCATAATCCAGAACGATCTCATCGCCGTTTTCCGTGGGACGGTCATCCACTTGGGTGATCCGGGGATTCTGCTGCTGTAAGCGATGCAGGTGGCGGTCCACCTCTTCATCGGTAACGGTATGCTTTTGCAGCGTAGCCTGCAGACCCTTATATGTAAATTCCATGGAGATACTCCTTTATATATGCTTTTTTATCCACTTTATATGGTAGCATATTTGCACTGCAAACGCAATCCCAAGATTGCGCGTTTTGCCCTGTTTTCAAAGGAAAACCACCCCTTGTCAAGGGGCATTTTTCAAATCCTTTGGCATTATACAAATTTTTCTTGCAAAAACCAATATAGTTATGATATTTTATTTATAGTTTATATCTATAGATTCGCGAGGTGGCATATGAACTACAACTATCTGCGCTATTTCTCCGTCCTTGCCCGGGAGGAGCACTACACCTTGGCCGCTGCCCGGCTGGGTATTTCCCAGCCTTCTCTAAGCAGCGCCATCCACCATTTGGAAAGCGAGCTGGGCGGTGTCCGGCTTTTTGAAAAAGTAGGCAGAAACATCCGTCTTACGGATGAGGGCCGTTTCTATCAGGAGAAGGTGGATGCCGCTCTGCAGGAACTGAACTCCGCGTCTATGACATTGCGCGACAGCACAGTCAGCGCGCCGGTGGTGATCCGTATGGGCGTGGTGTCCGGCACCCTGGGAGGTACTGTTGCCCGGGAGGTGGCTGCCTATGCATCCCAAAACCAGCGCATCCGGTTCCGGCTGACAGAAAGCTCTGCCGAGGAACTGATGGATCTTGTGCGCCAGGAGAAGCTGGATGCTGCCATCGTTGACACCACCAACCGGGACAGAAGCCTCCACTTTCGGCGGCTGGGTCAGCGGGATTTTTGTGTTGCGCTGCCGACTGATCATTTCTTGGCAGAGTGCGCTCATATCCTGCCCCAACAGCTTGCCCGGGAGCCGCAGATCGTTTTCAACTATGATATGGAAAACAGCTTCAGCCTGTGGGCGAGCGGCCTTCCCGGAGATGAAAAAGTGGTGTGCACGGTCAACACCGCCCAAGCCGCCCTGGACCTGGTGGCAGCCGGCGTGGGCGTTTGTGTGATCCCCAATGACTGCCTGCACCAGCGTAAGGGCGTGCGTTATGTTCCCATGGAAAACTGGCATCAGGCGCTGTATATGTGCATCCTTTACGACAAATGGCTGGAGCCTCCGGTGTGGAATTTTGTGGAGCAGCTGGTGAGCGTGATCCGTAACCAATCCCAAACACCGTGACCCGGCAGACAACTTCCGGTTTAGCGGCGAGATGACTGTTGCACCATTGTAGGGCGGGGGCTTGCCCCCGCCGTGCTGGATTATCACCGGTTTTCATTGCGGCGGGAGCAAGCCCCCGCCCTACAATAGATGGTCAAACAATTCGTCAAACTGAAATTTGACACACAAGTGCAAACAAAAAGGACGCGTTTTATAACGCGTCCTTTTTATATATGGAATTACAGATACTTCTTGACTTCCTCGGAGGCCTCGTTGGGTTCGTCGGACACAGTCACAGTAATGTTCATCTGATTTGCCTCAGCAAACGCTGCGCACCAGAGGATGAAAGCTTCACCTGCTGCCCGATCATTGCCGATGGTCTTATACAGATTGTCGATGTACACATTGGTGATGTCGAAGTTACCGGCATGCAGGCCGCTCAGGAAACCCTTGAGCATATCCAGATTGTTGATGCCGTACTCCTGGGAGTCTACCAGGCGGACCCGGTAGTTAATATCATAAGTCAGCTTCTTGCCATACTCGATGCATACTACATCGCCGTGGGCGCTGGCCACTGCCTCATTGATGGAATCGATCAGTTTCTTGGTCTTGCCGGAGCCCTTCAGGCCCATAATTACTTGAATCATCGGAAATTCCTCCTTTGTCTTGCTGTATGTTAATTCTAACAGTTAAGCGGAAAGAATGCAACAGTTAATTGTGAAAATATTTGGATAATTTTTCAGTAGATTTTCACAAAGGCTTATTTGACCTCGTATCCGGGTTTTCCTAAAAGCTGGAACATATTGCGCTTATAGAACTCAACGCCCGGCTGGTTGAAGGGGTTGACACCCAGCATATAAGCGGAAACACCGCAAGCAAGCTCAAAGAAGTAGAACATCTCACCCAGCTTCTCGTTGTTCAGCTCTCCCATATCCACGGTGATCACCGGCACATTGCCGTCCACATGTGCTGCCAGCGTGCCCTGGAACGCCTGCTCATCCACGAAGTCCAGAGTCTTGCCCTCCAGGTAGTTCAGACCGTCCAAATTCTTGTAGTCGCCGCCGATGGTGTGCACCTGTGCAGGCGCATCAAAGCGGACCATGGTCTCAAAGATATTGCGCTCGCCCTGCTGGATCATCTGACCCAAAGAGTGCAGATCGGGGGTAAACTCGGCGCTTACCGGGAAAATACCCTTGCCGTCCTTGCCCTCAGACTCGCCGAAGAGCTGCTGCCACCAGCCGCCCATCATCTTGAAGCCGGGCTCGAAGGATTCCAGGATCTCGATGGCTTTGCCGTTGCGGTACAGCAGGTTACGGGTAGCTGCATACAGCCACACGGGGTTCTCAAAGGAGCGGATATCATAAGCCTTCTTGGCTGCCACAGCACCGCGCATCACTTCCATCGGATCGATGCCGGCAACTGCCATAGGCAGCAGACCCACTGCAGTCAGCACGCTATAACGGCCGCCCACATTGGGGGGGATCACAAAGGTCTCCCAGCCTTCCTCGGTAGCCATCTGCCGCAGAGCACCCTTACAGGGGTCGGTAATGGCGTAGGTGCGTTTTTTCGCCTCCTCGGTGCCGTACCGGCGCACCAGCATCCAGCGCAGAGCGCGGGTTGCAATGGCAGGCTCAGTGGTGGTACCGGACTTGGAGATGATGGCAATGGAAAAATCCTTGCCCTCTAAGAGCCGCTGCAGCTCATTCCAGGCTCTGGTGGAGAGGGTGTTACCGGCATAGTAGATCTGGGGATTACCCTTGCCCTTACCAATGTTATGGTTGCAGCCCTGCATCAGCTCGATGGCTGCCCGGGGTCCTAAGTAGCTGCCGCCGATGCCGATAACCACAAACACATCGGAATTTGCGCGGATACGCTCTGCAGCAGCGCGGACGCGGCGGATCTCGTCAGTCTCCTGCTCCACAGGCAGGTCCAGCCAGCCCAGAAAATCGTTGCCTTCACCACTGCCCTCCGTCAGAGTCTGATGGGCAGCAAAGACCTCTTTCTCCGTTGCCAGCAGATCCGGCAAAGACAGCTGACCCCACACATTGGAAATATCAACTTTGATCATAAAAAGAATCCTTCCTTCTTCTCAAATTCTTGTACTTATATGTTACCGCAAAACGCTTCCAAACGCAACCCCTGGGCAAAAACTTTCCAAAAAAATCACAGACCACAAACCAACACAGTCAAAATTCAGTTTATCGAGCAGATGCTTCTGCTCGATAAACTGAAATAATGTAGAATGGAGAATGTAGAATTATTGTGTTGCCTACGGCAACTATTTAAATTATTTTCGGAGAAAATACCTTAATTCTCAATTCTCCATTCTCAATTCTCAATTTGCGCGTCAGCGCGTCAAATCGGGATTTATCTGAAAAAGCAGGTGCTTAACACACCTGCTTTTTGTTTTATTCCTTGCTGCTTTGGCGCAGCTCTTCTTTCTCTAATTCCCGGTAAGCCACCTTGCCCACCAAAGTCTTTGGCATATCGTCCTTAAATACGATATCGCAAGGCATGGCATACTTTGCCACATGCTTGCGGCAATGCGCCAAAAGCGCCTGCTTCACATCCTCACTTGCCTCTATACCGGCTGTCAGCTTCACAAAAGCCTTTACCTTTTGCATTTTATAAGGGTCCGGCACCCCAATAACACAGCTCATCTGCACATATTCATGCGCATCCAAGATGTTCTCGATCTGCGCCGGATACACATTGTAGCCGGAGGTGACGATCATCCGCTTGGCTCTGCCCTTAAAGTAGACAAACCCCTGATCATCCATCACACCTAAATCACCGGTGTAGACCCAGGTCAGTCCGTCCGCGTGTTTTTGCAGTGTCCGGGCGGTCTCCTCCGGATGGTGCATATATTCTTTCATCACTGTAGGACCTGACAGCAGTATCTCACCCTCCTGTCCATAGGGCAGCTGCTTGTCTGTTCCCGGCTCCACGATCTTAATATAGGTATCCGGGAAGGGCAGGCCGATAGAGCCTTCCTTGAACATATGATTCGGCGTTAAGCAGCAGGCAGTGACCGTTTCTGTCGTGCCGTAGCCCTCCCGCACCTGCACAGCCGCCCTGTGATCATATAAAAACTTATCCAGCTTCTTTTTCAGCTCCACAGACAGGCTGTCGCCGCCGGAGAATACACCCTTCAGGCAGCTAAGATCCTTCCCCTCCATATCCGGCAGCCGCAGCAGGGCTTCATAGAGCGTAGGCACGCCGGCAATAAAATTGCAACGGTTTTTGACAAGGTCTTTTGCATAGCTTTTTGGGGTAAACCGGGGCACTAAAATACATCTGCCGCCGTTAACGAGCATGGTGTGGATGCACACACCCAGTCCAAAGCCGTGGAAAATAGGCATCGCCGCAAGCATCTTATCTCCGGGACGGAACATAGGGTTGGCTGCCACTACCTGCTGACCCAGGGCGTTAAAGTTCCGGTTGGTCAGTACGATGCCCTTGGTTGTGCCGGTGGTGCCACCGGAATAAAGGATGACTGCCGGATCTTCTGCGGTACGGCTGACCCGATAGTCGTAGAAGCAGCATTTGCTCAGCTTCATAAATTCCTTCCAACGGATCACCGGTGCATCTGCCGGGATCTTCCGGATCTTTCTGCCCTCAGTCAGCATATAGCCCGCCTTGATGGGCTGCGCCAGTGCATCGGCGATGCTGGCGATGATGATATTGACCACCCTGGTGTTCTTTCTGACAGACTCAAACTTATGGTAAAACTGATCCAATGTGATGGCAGTCACGCTGTCCGATTCGTTCAGATAAAATTCGATCTCCTTTTCCGCAGACAGAGGGTGGATCATATTGGCAATGCCGCCCACCAGATTCACGCCGTAAAAAAGATACAGCGCCTGAGGGCAGTTCGGCATGGCAATGGTCACCTTATCCCCCTGCCGGACGCCGATGGTCCGCAGCGCCTTGGCGCAGTTTTCCACCTGCGCGATCAGCTCCTTGTAGGTGGTTGGCTTGCCCATAAAGTCAAAAGCAACATTGTCCGGATATTCCCGGGCAATACGCTCCACCGCTTCAAACATAGAACCTTCAAAGTAATCCAAATGCATGGGCACATCACCCATATAATCTTTCCAGGGTGTTTTTACTTCACACATACCATATCTACCTCTTCCGCCAAGGGTCTGTCTAAAAGCTGCGGATGCTCCAGCAGCGTCTTTAGCAGCTGCACGGTTTTTGAATAATAATAGCCGTCGGCAAGCCGCTCGTCGATGGTCAGGCCAATGTCTACACTTTCGCGCATGGTCACATTGCCCGCTTCATCATAAAACGCCCGTTTTTTGATCTCGCCCACCGCACAGAACACCGATGTAGTGCCCCAGTTGGTCAAATGGTGATAACCCGCGTGGAGCTTGATGGAGCCCAGGTTGGTCAGCACCACGGAGCTGTAATACGGATCGCCTGCGATCACCGATTGGGGCATCCAGCCGTGCCGGTCCAAAAAGCGGGCAGCGCAGCCCACAAGCTTCACCAAAAAACCGGGGATCTTCGCCACTGCGTTCAGGCTGGCAGTGCCGTCGTCCACCTTATCACTGCGGCACAGGCTGATCTGGTCATAAATGGCATCGTGGATGGTATCGATGGTATCGGTACCCTTGGAGTGGATGATCGCCAAAGCCTCGCCGCCGTTATCGGTAAATTCCTTTTTTACCGTAAAGGCCGCCGATATCTCATTGCGCTGATACATGGTCTGATTGGCAATAAAGCGGTTCATTTTAGGACGCAAGGTTATGGTCTTCAGCATTGCCGTCACCATCACCTGGAACAGATTGTAACGGTAAGCCGGGTCATTTGCATTTTTCTCCTCCAGATACGCCATCACATTGGTCAGGTCGATCCGCTCGGAAATAAACGCCTCATTGTCGCATCGGTTTGGATACATCAGCGGCATTACAAAATGCATCGCGTGGATATTCGTCAGCCGTTTTCCGTCTTTTCTGTCGCCAAATTTCTTTCCCATATGCACTCACTCTCTTCTATAATATGGTTTGCCACAACTTATTTATCATAGCACAAATTATAAACTTTGTGTAAACAAAGAAAGGTTTTCCCAAAAAATAACAAAAATTTTATTTTTTATTTACATTTTGGATTTATGCTTTTTACCATCATTTTAACGAGAAGGTATGTTATGAAAGGCAAATGCGGCGCGCTGTACCCTGCCATCAAGTGGGTCGTAAAACTATTTTCTCCTAAATTTACCGTAGAAGGTGCTGAGGTCCTTCCGGACGAAAGCGTGATCCTTGTGGGAAATCACGCCCAAATGTACGGCCCTATCGCCTGTGAATTATATGCGCCGGGTTCCCATTATATCTGGTGCGCAGGTGAAATGATGCATCTGAAGGATGTTCCCGACTATGCCTATCAGGATTTCTGGTCCGAAAAGCCAAAATATATCCGGTGGTTTTACCGCCTTCTTTCCTATATCATCGCACCTCTGTCGGTGTGTGTCTTCACCAATGCAAACACCATTGGTGTGTATCACGACAACCGTATCCTTGCCACCTTCAAGCAAACCGTTCAGCATCTGCAGGAGGGGCATAATGTGGTGATCTTTCCGGAGCACGATACCGATCACAATCACATCGTCTGTGAATTTCAGGACCGGTTTGTGGTTGTGGCAAAGCTCTATTACAAGCGCACCGGCAAAGCGCCGCTGTTCGTGCCTATGTATGTAGCTCCCGGACTGAAAAAGCTTTGTCTGGGCGAGGGTGTCCGCTATGATCCGGATATGCCTATGGAGCAGCAGCGACGGCAGATCTGCACGCATCTGATGGACCAGATCACCCGCCTCGCCTGTGCCCTGCCGCCGCACAAGGTAGTCCCCTACCGAAACATCCCCAAAAAGAATTATCCGCTTAACAAGGAGTCTTTTTATGAAAAAACCGGTAATTGATTACCGCAGCTTCCGGCTCTCCCGGCTTAATGAGCCGCAGTTTCGCCATCTGAAGCTGCTGTATGGCTGGATCGGATACTTTGCGCTGTATTTTCTCACGGAAAACATCATTCCGCCGGAAAGCTGCCACAGCGTGCATATGTTTTTGGATGATCTGATCCCCTTTTGCGAATGGTTTATTATTCCCTATGTGTTTTGGTATCTTTTGATCGTTTTTTCTCTGGGATATTTTCTTTTGTATGATATTCCCAGCTTCAAGGCGCTGCAGAAATATATCATCATCACCCAAGTGGTCGCGATGGCTGCGTATATTCTTTTTCCCACAAAGCAAGAGCTGCGGCCGGAAATCTTTCCCCGGGACAACTTCCTTACAGATTGCATTGCACTTTTGTACCGGTTTGATACCAACACCGGCGTTTGCCCTTCCCTGCATGTCGCCTATTCGCTGGGCATTGCGTCGGTGTGGCTGCGGAAAAAAGATGCCCATTGGCAGTGGAAGAGCTTTGTAGTGGTGGCTGTCGTTTTGATCTGCCTGTCAACGATGTTTATCAAGCAGCACTCTGCTGTTGATTTCTTTGCCGCAATTCCGGTTTGCCTGCTGGCAGAATTTCTGGTGTTCAGAAAGAAAAAAGCGCGCCGCATCCATAAGCAATAAATTCCGGTTTGACGGGCAGTGCAACCCCCCGTTGTCATTGCGAACCAGTGACCGTGTCACTGGTGTGGCAATCTAAAAATGCAGTGCCTACAGTAGATTCCCACGCCAGTGTGCGCACTGGCTCGGAATGACAGTTTAGTTTGAACAGTTCGTCAAACTGAAATTTGACAGCCGCAAGAACGAAACCGGGCGCGATCAGGATGCATAACGACAACCACCGCAGAGCGTGCGAATTGTCAGCAGCGACTCGCTGCCAAACTGAAATTTGGCAGTAAAAAGCTCCGGTTAGACCGGAGCTTTTTCCTTTGCAGTTAAGTGCCGCAGCCAGCGGTACAGCCAGTAGGTGCCATAGGTGAAGGCAATGGTCAATGCCGACACGATCAGCACATACAGTATCTGGGTGGGAACATAGCCCAGTGCCGACTGAACCGTCTGCCGCAGAGCCTCCAGAGGCGGAATATTACACTGATAGAAATTGGCATAGTTGGTTTTCAGCAGCTGCGCCGCCACAGAGGAGACAGCGCAGAAAACCGCCATAACCAACACCACAGCCCCCGGCTCTTTTCTGCTTTGGGGAGTGTGCAGCTGCAATGCCAAAGTCAGCAAAAAGGCAAAGACCACACCGCTGTGATAGGTAACTGTGTGAAAGTTCAGAAAATCCTGAAAATAGCCCTCAATATTCCAGCTGCCATAGATGAGATTAGGGTAGATCAGCATCAGCATCGTCACCGCGCCGCAAAGACCGGCGCCCACACCCCGGACCTCGCTTTCGTGCTTACCCTTATAAAAGGCCATCAGCGGCAGCATAAAGATAAACAGTGAGCAGTAATGCAGCGGAATATGGTAAAGATCATACCCTCTGCTGAAGGAGACGATCTGCTTTCCCGCTTCCAGCAGCAAGATCATCACCGCCAATATCTGCAACGGGATCATCCGCACCTTCAGCGGCTTGTCCAGCAGCCATTTTCGCAGCAGCAGCGACAAAAGCACCATTACCGCCAGGGTCGGCAATAAGGTTTTGATGTGTGCCTGTGTCCAAAGCTCCAAAAAAATCCCCTCTTTTCTATCTTTCCGTAGGGAAATTATAGCAAAAGAGGGGACCATATGCAATTTAAGTTATTCTTAAGCCGGACACTTGATACATCTTCTCATCGGAGATCACCACATCCACGGCAAACCACTTGCGGAAAATATCTGCAAGCACATTTTCCTCCAGCAGCTCGATAGACACCTGGCTGGCTCTGCCTGCGTGGTGGGCCTGCAGATGCGCCCGGCTCATGGAATGGGCAACGGAAAGCCTGCCGCCGGGCTTGGTAAGACCGGCAAGGGTAGCGATCAGCTTTTCCGGATCGGGGAAATGGGGAAAGGCGTTATAGACCATAATGCAGTCAAACTGCCGGTCAAAGGCTGCCTGCTCCACATCGCCGCAAAGCACCGTTATTTCCGGGAATTTTTCCCGGGCGATCTGCACCATTTTCGGAGAAATATCGATACCGGTAACCGATGCCACGCCACGCCGTAAATAATCGCCAAACAACACGCCGGTACCGCAGGCCACATCCAAAACATCCACGCCGGGACGGATGCCGCCATTGTCCAAAATCGTGGCGATCACCGGCTCATTGCGGATCATATCCGCATCCCACCATGGGGCACAATTGTCAAAAAATTCCGCTACAGTTTTTTTATCCATCTTACACCTTGGAAACCGCTTTCGTCTTTACCAGTGTAAACACCAGCACCGGCACAAGGATCAGATGTGCTGCAATGCCTGGCAAGCTGCCAACAATGTAGCTGCTGACAAACATGGAAAGGGTATAGCTGCTGGCTGTGCCCAAGTGGAACAGCGCACTGGCAATGCCGCCTGCCACACGGCCTGCCACCATCGCAATCGCCAGAGCGGCATAGACCTTGCCGTAAAAATGCTTAACCGGCAAGCAGCGCATCAGCAAACCTGCCACCAGACCGTAAATTGCCAGCTCCGGCACCATCCAGATCAGCGCCATGGCAGGCGGCATACTCGACAGCAGGCTGGACAGCACAGGGCCAACTACGCCGCAGGCCAGACCATACAGCGGTCCGCACACGATACCGCACAGCAGCACCGGAATATGCATGGGAGAAAGCACACTGCCCAAACCAATGGAATGAAAAGCTATGGGCAGCACATAGCAAAGTGCAATGCACAATCCGCAAATAACTGTGCGTTTTGTTTTTGTAGGCATTTTCATGGTAAGCACCTCTTTTTATGTGTTTGGTGCTATTTTACAGCAGCGCATTTCCGTGTGCAAGCCCCTGGGGGGGTTAAAAATTAAGCTGAAAGGAAAATTCCGATTTATCGGTGAGATTATAATCGCACCCGTAGGGCGGGGGCTTGCTCCCGCCGCAACGAAAAACAGTTGGTAATCCAACACGGCGGGGGCAAGCCCCCGCCCTACAGTGGATGGTCAGACAATTCGTCAAACTGAAA
>JAZNQK010000028.1:0-27016 GCA_045590135.1 Faecousia sp. | reverse complement strand
TGATTATGCCCAAGGCTGGTATCACTGTAGAAAGCTGCATCATCGGTGAGTGGCTGAAGAACGTTGGCGACCAGGTTAAGGTTGGCGACGTCCTGTTCACTTATGAAACTGACAAGGCCTCCTTCGAGTGCGAGTCCACCGAAGAGGGCGAGCTGCTGGCGATCTTCTTTGAAGAGGGCGAGGAAGTTCCCTGCATGGAGAATGTCTGTGCTGTCGGTCCTCACGGTGAGCCCACCGATTGTCTGAAGCCCGGCGCTGCACCTGCCGCAGTTGCAGTGGAGGCTGCACCTGTTGAGGCAGCACCTGCTGCCGTTGAGGTTGTTGCTGCTGCACCTGTTGCCGGCGCACCTGTTTCTCCCAGAGCCGCTAAGCTTGCAAAGGCAAACGGCGTGGACGCATCCCTGGCAGTGGGCACCGGTCCCAATGGCCGTATCATCGAGCGCGATGTCCAGAAGCTCATCGCGCAGGGCGTACCTGCAGCAGCCAAGACAGCCGTCTGTGACGGTCCTGAGTATGAGGATGTGAAGTTCAGCGGTATCCGCCGCGCCATCTCCAAGTCTATGCATCAGAGCCTGTCCACTATGGCGCAGCTGACCCATACCACCACCTTCGATGCAACTGCCATTTTGAATTACCGTAAGGCGTTGAAGGCAGCCGGTGACGAGTATGCCGGTATTACCCTGGGCGATATCGTCCTGTATGCCGTTTCCCGCACACTGCTGAATCACCCGGACCTGAATGCCAATATGCTGGATGACAATTCTATCCGCCGCTTCAACCATGTAAATCTGGGCGTTGCTGTGGATACCCCCAGAGGCTTGATGGTTCCCACCATCGTACATGCAGACCAGATGAGTCTGCTGGAGATCTCCAAGGCAGTCAAATCCCTGGCTGCTGAGTGCCGCGATGGCGCTATCAGCCCCGACAAGCTCTCCGGCGGCAGCTTCACTGTCTCCAACCTGGGCAACCTGGGCGTTGAGTCCTTTACCCCCGTTATCAATCCTCCCCAGACCGGTATTTTGGGCGTCTGCGGTACTGTTGAGCGTGTCCGTAAGGCGCAAGACGGCGGCATTGAGATCTATCCTGCTATGGGCCTGTGCCTGACCTATGATCACCGCGCAGTGGATGGTACTCCTGCAGCTAAGTTCCAGAAGGAGCTGTGCAGCAATTTGGAGAACTTCACCACACTGCTTGCCAAGTAAGAAGAGGAGGAGTAAGTTATGCCTAAGAGTTTATTTGTAGACGCTTCTGTAGTCCGTGCTCCCGGTAAGGTCACTTTCAATGACATTCCTGTCAACCAGTATAATAAGACTATTCAGGAAGAGCTGGACTCCGGTAAGTTCACCAAGGAAGATCTGATCCGCATTTTCCGGGATATGACCATCCTGCGTGAGTTTGAGACTATGCTGAACCTGATCAAGACCCAGGGCAGCTACAACGGCATCGACCATACCTATCCCGGTCCTGCCCACCTGTCCACAGGTCAGGAGTCTGCCTGTGTCGGTCAGGCATATTTGCTGGACGAAAATGACTTTGCATTCGGCTCTCACAGAAGCCACTCCGAGATCCTGGCAAAGGCTCTTTCCACCATCAACAAGATGAGTGACGAGCAGCTGATGGGTGTTATGGAGAACTTCTTAGAGGGCAAGTGCCTGCGGGCGACCCAGAAGCTGGGCGAGACCAAGGATGTCAAGGAACTGGCGATCCGTTTTATCCTCTACGGCACACTGGCGGAGATCTTTGCCCGTGAGACTGGCTTCCATATGGGTATGGGCGGCTCCATGCACGCTTTCTTTCTGCCCTTCGGTATTTATCCCAACAATGCCATCGTCGGCGGCTCCGGCACGATTTCCACCGGTGCAGCCCTGTATAAGAAGATCAACAACAAGAAGGGCATCTGCATCTGTAACATCGGTGATGCTTCTATGGCCCGTGGCCCTGTTTGGGAAGCGCTGAACTTCTCCGCAATGGACCAATATAAGACATTGTGGGAGTCCCACAATGACGGTATGCCCATCCTGTACAACATTTTCAACAACTCCTATGGTATGGGCGACCAGACCCGCGGTGAGACCATGGGTCAGGGTTGTATGTCCCGGATCGCCTCCGGTGTCAGCCCCACCCAGTTCCATGCAGAGACTGTTGACGGCTTCAACCCCCTGGCAGTGATCGATGCTATGGAGCGGAAACTGGAGCTGCTGCGTAACGGTCAGGGCCCTGTGATGCTGGAGACCCTTACTTACCGCTTCTCCGGTCACTCCGTTTCCGACCAGAACGCTTACCGCACCAAGGAAGAGATCGATGCCTGGAAGGAAGTTGACCCCATCGCGACCTATCCTGCCAAGCTGATCGAGGCGGGTGTTATGACCCGGGAAGAGGTGGACGCTATCCTGGCTGAGACCTCCGAGCGTATGACTATGATCTGCAAGTACGCTGCAGATAAGGATTTCAGCCCCTACTGCGATTTCAAGAAGGACCCCGCAGTTGTGGAGCGTTTGATGTTCTCCAACCAGAAGGTTGAGAAGTTCGACGACCGTGAGCCCGAGTTCACTGTTCCCAAGGAAGAGGCTGAAGGCTATAAGAAGATCAAGGCTAAGGAGCGTAGTCCCATCGGTGCTGACGGCAAGCCTGTCTCCAAGATGAAGCTGTATAACCTCCGTGACGGCCTGTCTGAAGTCATTTGGGATCGCTTCTACGAGGATCCCACCCTGGTTGCCTACGGCGAAGACTGCCGTGACTGGGGCGGCGCATTTGCTGTGTACCGCGGTATGATGGACGCTCTGCCCCATAGCAGATTGTTCAACTCTCCTTTGGCTGAGGGCGCTATCGTGGGTACTGCTGTCGGCTATGCCCTGTCCGGTGGCCGCGCTCTGGTAGAGCTGATGTATGCTGACTTTATCGGCTGCGCCGGTGACGAGATCTTCAACCAGATGTCCAAGTGGCAGGCAATGTCCGCCGGCATTCTGAAGATGCCTCTGGTGCTGCGTGTTTCCGTGGGCTCTAAGTACGGCGCACAGCACTCTCAGGACTGGACCGCACTGTGCGCACACATCCCCGGACTGAAGGTTTGCTTCCCCGCAACACCTTGGGAGGCTAAGGGCCTGATGGAGACCGCACTGAAGGGTACTGACCCCGTTGTATTCTTCGAGAGCCAGAGAATCTACGATGTGGGCGAGCAGTTCCACGAGGGCGGCGTGCCTGCAGAGCGCTATGAGATCGAGATCGGCAAGACCAACAAGGTCCGTGACGGTAAGGATGTTACGATCCTCACCATTGGCGCAGCACTGTACCGCGCCGTGGACGCAGCTAAGACTTTGTCTGAAAAGTACGGTCTTGAGGCTGACATCATCAATATCCACTCTCTGGTGCCTCTGGATTACACCGATATCTTCGCATCCGTGCGTAAGACCGGTAAGGTGATCCTGGTGAGCGATGCCTGCGCAAGAGGCTCTTTCCTCAATGATGTGGCAAAGACTATCACCGAGCAGTGCTTCGATGATCTGGATGCGCCTCCCGTTGTTGTGGGTGCTAAGAACTGGATCACACCTCCCTTTGAGTTTGACGAGTTCTTCTTCCCCCAGGCAAGCTGGATCCTGGACGCTGTCCACGAAAAGCTGTTACCCCTGGACGGCTATACCGCAGAAAGCAATACCTGCGACGAAGAAGAGCTGCTGCGTCGGGCAAAGCTGGGTGTGTAAATGGAAATACTGCGGACAGCCAATGCGGGTGTCCTGCTGAAATTGGACGGTGTTACGATCCTGTTGGACGGTGTTTGCCGGGAGGTGAAACCCTACCTGGCAACACCGCTCCACCGGCGGGAAGCCTTGCGTGAAAACTGGCCGGATGCGGTAGCCTTTACCCATATGCATAAAGATCATTATGACCCCGACTATGCAGCGGAATTTTCCAAATGCACAGGCGGGGTCATTTTAGGTCCCAATCAGCTAAGCGGAGTTCGCGCAACCCAGGAAAGCATTCGGGTAGGGGACATTACTGTAACACCGGTGAAGAGCCGCCATATCGGCGCAGCAGGAAAAGATACGCAGCATTATAGCTTTCTTATACAGGGCAGTCAGTGTGTTTTCTTTACCGGAGATGCCTCGCCTTCTCAGTGGAGAGATATGAAACTGCCTAAGATCGATGTTTTGATCGCACCCTATGCTTATGCGATCACGCCAGCCGGCTGGCAGGCGGCCAAGGCGTTGGGCGCGGAAAGAATTGTTTTGGTGCATATGCCGTCAAGGGAAACAGATCCGGATAGCCTGTGGGATATGGTGCTGGGTGTTACCGGTGGAGCAGATGGCGCAACTTTCTATACACCAGCAATGGAAGAATACATTGAAATATAATTGACAAGAGCCCTTTTTGGGAGTATGATTCATTTGGTAAATTTAATTAATGGAGGTAAATGATTATGATCCATACAAGAATTTTGGTTGCTAAGAACCCCGAGGAAGTGGGTAAGCTGGCAGCAGATGTTTTTGAGGAAGTCCTCAGCCGTAAGCCCCAGGGCGTGATCGGCCTTGCCACCGGTTCCACACCGCTGCCTTTGTACCGTGAGCTGATTGCCCGCGAAAAGGCAGGCAAGATCGACTTCTCTAATGTGCGTTCTGCTAACCTGGATGAATACAAGGGTCTGGCACCGGACCATCCCCAGAGCTACCGCAAGTTTATGCAGGATAATCTGTTCGACCACATTTCCATCAAACGGGAGAACACCATTGTTCCCGACGGTCTGGCAGCTGATATTCCTGCTATGTGCGCAGCTTATGAAGACCAGATCGAGAAGTGGGGCGGTGTTGACCTGCAGCTGCTGGGCATCGGCCACGACGGCCACATTGGCTTCAATGAGCCCGAGGATCATTTCCCCGGTATGACCCACGAGGTCAAGCTGACAGAAATGACCATCGATGCCAACAAGCGTTTCTTTGATTCCATCGACGATGTGCCCAGAGCTGCTATCACTATGGGTATCGGCACCATTATGGCTGCCAAGGAGATCGTTATGGTTGTCACCGGCGCTGACAAGAAGGAGATCCTGCGCAAGACCTTCTGGGGGCCTGTGGATCCCCTGGTGCCTGCGTCCATTCTGCAGTTCCACCCCAATGTAACACTGGTTTGTGACGAGGCAGCTTATCCGCTGTAATTCAGGAGATACATACGAATGAAAACACCCCTACTGATTCCCTATACCTCTGCTTATGAGACCGATTGCATTAAGCTGGCGCTGGATGTGGAGGCAGAGGCACAGGCTTTCTATAAAGAGCGCTTGAAGGATGATATTTGGACAGCTGCTTTTGGTAACTGGGAGCAGGCAACTACTGACCGTGTCAAAGCTGATCTTTCTCAGCTGCCTGCCTTTGTGGCGCTGCTGGATGGCAAGGTTGTGGGCTTTGCTGCGTACCGTACGGCTAAGAATATTGGCGTTTTTGCATCCAAAGCAGTGGATGCGTCTTCTGATTGCGCTTGTGCTTTGTATGAGACTTTGCTGGCAGATATGCGCCGAAAAGGTTTAACGCACTGTATGGTAGATTGCTTCAATGAGCCGTACAATGAAGCGGAGCGTGAAGGCTTCCGGGCGGCAGGCTTTGAAAAGTATCTGCCTCATGTGCGTTACTATCAGATCCTGCCGGAGAAAACTGAACTTCCCGAGACCCAGCTGCAAATTGTCCATTGTCGGCAGGAGTATATTGCTGATTGCTCCCGTATTGCAGTACAGGTTTGGGAGGGTATTCACGATGCCTATATCGGTATGATCGGTGAAGATATCCACGAGGCGGTTTCCGGCGGTTGGCGGGAAGCAAAGGCGGCAGAGGTTGCTGCACAACAGGAGCGGAGCACATCTTTTGTTGCCTTGCTGGACGGCAAGGTGGTAGGCTTTGTGGGTTACCGGATGGCAAATGAGAATCTGGGTGTTGTTGGCTATAACGGTGTTGATCCGGAGTACCGGGGAAAGGGGATCGCAAGGTACCTCTATCGGCGAGTGCTGGACGAGATCCGTGCCCAAGGCGCGCCCTACGCAACGGTCTTTACCGGCGGTGACGACGGTCATGCACCTGCCCGCCGTGCTTATGAAAAGGCAGGCTTCAATGAGCGTTTGTTCACCCTTACCTATTATCGCGCACTGTAAAATCAAAATGAGCATTCCGGTTAAACGGAATGCTCATTTTTTATTATCCTCTTCTTTGAAGGTGTTCTTTCCAAACCTTCTCAAACCAAAGATTCCGGTCAAAGGGGAGAGGGCGAACAGGGCGCTCCGAAAGGTGCACCGCTTCGCCATCCCATTGGGTCAGGATCTTTTTGCTCCGATAGGTAATATCCTCGGCAACCTCACAGCCACTCTGGAATACCAGCGCGCCGCCACGGGAGCCCGCAGCCTTGCCGGAATAGAGCATACTCTCTGCAAAGGCAAGCTGGGTGATCAGCATATCCCTGTTTTTGAACAACTGCGGGATCTCACTACTCCGCTCCCAAGTGCTGCGGCTGGAAAGACAGCGCAGATTTTCCTTGTAAAGAGCAATGCCTTCCTCCATGGCCACAATATCCCGGCTGAAAGCAAAATGCTCAGTCATCACGCTCTGCATCTCATAGCGGAAGACACGAATAGAACTCTCGTCTGCTTTGGACGCGGCGATAAATTCACGAAGCTGCCGAATATCTTGCTCCTCCGGCTCTGCAGCGGTTTTTACGGCTTTTTTTCCGGAAAGATAGTCCGCAATGCGGATACCGGAAACCTGGCAAGAGTTCAGTGCTGTACCGCCGGGGCGGATCACACCAAGAGTGCAGGCGACCTCGCCGGCTGCAAAGACGCCCTTGATATTGGTCTCGTAATTCACATCCACCTCAGCACCGCCATTGTTGTGCTGGGCGCACACAGCGATCTCGAGAGGCTCTTTTGCAAGGTCGATGTTATGATCCATATATAGATCATAGGCCTTGGGATTCATAGCCATAAGTCGGTCGATAGGTTTGCTTTGCAGTGCATCGGACTTTTGTAGATATGTGTAGGCTTCCTCGCAAATGCAGGAAAGTCCCTTCTCGTTGATGACCGATGGGTTTTCCCGGAAATCCATAAAGACCTTGCGCTTTTTCACCGCGATCTGGTGATACACCAGCAGATCGATCCGGGAGGAATTGGCAGCTTTTTTACTGTCAAAGGGCCACTGATAGCCCTTTAAGAACACATTATTCACTGCTTGTACAGGATCTTCAGCATAAGCCTCTGCCAAAAACTCGTACCGGTTGCCGTCATCGTCTTGCGAATAGTAAAGGGGCAGCACCTGCTGATAAGTACCGGACAGATTCCACCGGAACTTTGTGGAGGCGATGCCGTACTGCCACTCGGCAGCATTGGCGAAGCGGACTCCGGCTTCCAAAAGCAGTGAGGATGCACCGGTATGGGAAACAGGATACACGCTGTCCCGGTAGAGAATGGCAGGACCGCCGGTGGCAACGATGACATTTTGACAGGAGAAGAAGGTAAGACCGTAATCGTCTCGCGTCTCGTTCACAGCAATGGCATAAACACCGTTAATGCAGCCGTCCTTCACAGCCAGTTTTACCACCTGATAGCCGCTGAGCACCGGAATGCCCTTGTCCATAACACTTTTCTCCAAAGCTTCCGTCATTTGCTTGGAGGTGTAAGGACCAACAGAGGAAGCCCGGGTGTAAGGGTCGTGGTCTGTTTTGTAGCCTACGAATTCACCGTACTCATTTTGTGGGAAATCCACACCCAGGCTTTCCAATTTCAGATAAGCCTTCACAGAGGTAGCAGCCTCGGCAAGGGCGGTGTCGCCATCCATCGCGCCACCGTCAAACAGGGTCTGCGCCATAAAGGCAGGGCAGTCTCCCTCGTTGCCGGACAAGGACATTTTGTAGTATGTCTGCTTGTCGCTGCCGGTGTTCCGGGAAGTGCCTGCTACCCGGTTTTCTGTGATGATGGCAATATCGCGGATACCCCGGTCATACAGACAGTCTGCCGCACCGTAGCCCGCGCAGCCACTGCCGATAATTAGCGTATCATAAGAATGAATGATCTTCATTACAGTCTCCTTAAGTGGAAGCCACCGTCAGCATTCAAAATTGTTCCGGTGCCGAAGTCTAAAAGACCGGATGCGGCAGCCAGAACACACTTGGCAACATCCTCACCTTCACCCCAGCGCTTAATGGGAGTGATACCCTCGGCGATCAGCTTGTCGTACTTGGCTGTTACAGTGGCGGTCATATCCGTGCGGATAATGCCGGGTCGCACCTCAAATACAGGTATACCATACTCTGCCAGGCGATCAGCAAACAACGCAGTGATCATACTCACACCTGCCTTGGAAATGCAGTATTCACCCCGGGAAACGCTGGAGGTGTAAGCGGAAATAGAGCCGATGTTAATGATCCGGGGCGTGTAATCTGTGCCTAAGGTCTGCTGCCAATCCACCATCGCGTTGGCAAACAGCTGACACATAAAGAATGTGCCCTTGGTGTTGATGTTCATTAAGCGCTCAAAACTCTCTTCTGTAGTCTCTAAAATATCCAACCGCTGTTTGCAGGCAACGCCGGCACAGTTGACCAAAACATCCACCCGTCCATACTTTTTGGTCACATATTCCATAGCCGCAAGGCGATCCTCCGTCTTGGAAATATCGCAGCGGATGTAGTCAAATTCTCCGTCATCGGGCAGTGTGGAGGAGGCGGATACGATCACATCGTAGCCTTCCTTTTTTAAGATCTCAGCGCAGGCTCTGCCGATACCCCGGGTGCCGCCGCTGACAAAAGCTACTTTTTTCATTTTTTCAATCCTTTCAACAGCTCTCTGTAGATCTCGTCGTGAATTGCGCAGCCTGCAATGCATTTATTGCGCATCAGCACCGTGCAATTGGAGCAAAGAGCGCACAGCTTTTTGGCCTGCAGATTGCCGCTGAGCCAATCCCGATAAAACTCAGGATAAGCAAGGATGATACGGCCATAGCCGGCAAAATCACAGACACCGCCTCTTATCATTTCGTCGCCCTTGGAGAGCATATCCATCCGATAGAAGGAAAGACCGGAGCTGACGATGGGCAGTTCAGGACAATTATCCTTAATCGTCTTAGTAACAAACCGGAAACGCTCCAAGCCCACTTCCGGCGCCTCCGGAGGCGTGTAAGCGCCTACCTTGTAGGGGCGGTTTACATGGGGGTTGTAGTAGGGGTTACCGATGGTGATGTTAAGTAACTCTAAGCCGTTAGCATGCAGCTCCTTGACAAGCTGAATGGGCTCAGTAAGATCAATGTTGCAGTTTTCGTCTGTGCCGAAACCGTTGGGCTTTGCCACCATATCGCAAAGGCCAATACGGGCAGTAAGCAGAGTGTCGGATTTCTTGGCGTCCTTGGCTGCCTGGAAGCAATTTTTGTACAGACGGGTGCGGTTTTCAAAGCTGCCGCCGTACTTGCCGGGGCGGTCGAAAGCGGAAAAAGCCTCTGCCAGCAGATAGCCGTGGCAGGCTTTGATATCAACGCCGTCAAAACCGGCTTCCTCTGCAAGGCGGGTGGAAACGGTGTAGTTTTCAGGCAGGCGGTCTAAGTAATCGTCGCTGACGATCTTACCGCTGCGACCCTGCGCGGCATAAACGGCATTATCATACATAGTCAGCCGTTCCACGCTCTGACGGCCGGAGTGAGTCAGCTGCAGGATCAGCTGGGGATTCACACCGGTGGTCTTTACGGCCTTTTCCCGGACATCGTTTACAAGCTTTTTGAATACATCTAAGTTTTCTGCGGTGAGTCGCATCTGCCGGGGACTGGTCAGACCGTCGGGGCAGACACCGTTTGCCTCAAACCAGATAAGACCTGCACCGCCCTCGGCAAACTTCATATATTTGCGGATAGTGTACTCGCTGGGAGAGCCGTCTAAGTTGCAGTCGCAGCCTTCCATGGGCTGGAAAACAACACGGTTTTCGAAGGTGTGATTCTGGATTTGGAATGCATCATTGATCATAGGGTATCCCTGCCTTTTCATATTTTTCTAAGTGTATTATAATAACAGGAAAACAAATCAGCAATCAACTATTTAGCATTTTACATTTCCTTTCTTGCAATTTTATAAAAAATACAATACAATGGCAGAAAGGAAGTGAAATTATGCATTACCAAAACTTCAGCGCGGAAATCGTCCGCACAGACCATTGCTCGGACCGGATCTACGATCAGCACTGCCATACCCGCTACGAGATCCTCTATGTTCTCAAGGGTAGTATGCATCTGAATTTAGAGGGCAGGCAGCTGTATTTGGAAGAGGGGAGTGGTATTGTTGTCTCACCGCTGAAATATCATGTGGTTACCGGCAATAATGGGGCTTACCACCGGTTGATCGTTTTTTTGAATCCCGGTGCGATTCCGGAGGAGATCACCAAAAGCTTTCAGGTGCGCACAGAGCAGGGCGCGGTGTTTCACAGCCACACCATATCCAAATTGTTTGACAGTTTTGCGCAGGTTTTGGAGCGGGAACAAGCTGTCTTTGCACCGCTTATGCAGGCGATCCTCACCCAGGCAGTGTACGCACTGACCTTTGAAAATGAGTCTGCCCCGGAAAGCGCAAAGGATAAAAGCACACAGCGCCTGCAGCAGATCATTTTCCATATCGAAAACAATCTGGACAAGGAGCTTGTTCTGTCTGACCTTGCCCAGCAGCTGTACTTGTCGGAATCCTCCTTGTGCCATTTGTTCCGGCAGGAAATGAAAATATCCCTGAAGCAGTACATCCTGCAAAAGAAAATGAGCTACGCAAGATCACTGCTGTATCAGGGAGTTACACCGGGAGAAACCGCAAGCCGCTGCGGCTATAAAAACTACGCGTCCTTTTATAAGATCTTCCTGAAAACCACCGGCAAGACCCCGACACAGGTCAGCGATGGAAAATGAAAAGCACCGGACTTTTTAGTCCGGTGCTTTTTTTGCAGATCATTCCACACAAACAGTGCCGTCTTCCTGGATGGTAATGGACATTCCGTCCTTGACATACGCCAGGAATTCTTCACCCAAGCTGTCCACAACCGGCATCTTCACATCCGGCAGCCAGACGGATGCCAGAATAGAACCGGCAGCCGCCAGAGAATCAATGGGCTTACTGAACAGCATACAAGCAGGCTGCCGCTGCATCGCGCAGGCGCAGTACAGTACCAGTCCGCCGGTGGTAGAGCCGATGGTCTGAGGCAGACACAGTGCCTTACCCAGCATCTGCTTACCGTACAGATCGGGGTTGTTCTGATCGCCGCAGGTGGCAGTCTTATCGCCAAACTGCAATGCCTTTTGGAAGGAGGCGAGGGTATTGAGTCCGCCGTGGGAAACAAGAGCCTCTGCGGTGACTGTGCCGGGAGCAATGATACGACCCTTAAATTCTTTCATACCCATTACACTCCTTTCGTGATTTTCTCGAGGATCTCTGCTTCCGTGTAGTACCGGGCAGAGGTGTAAGTACGCAGCTTGTTGGAGGAGGTGATCACCGGCATAGAGCCGCACAGGGGATTGTTCATATACATCAGCGGACAGATGTAAGAGAGGATCACACCGGTAGCCTTCAAACGATCGGCAAACTCCGTTTCTTCAAAAGCCTTCTTAACAGCAGGCGCGGTGGTAAATACCGTAGGAATACAGACCTTCTTCTTGCCGGAGGCTTTTAGTCCTTCTTCCACCCGTACCGTCCAGTCCTTCAGCTGCTGCAGACTCATATGAGGGCAGCCCACAAAGCACAGCTTAGGTTTCGCATCTGCATTTTTCCAAATGACAGGGTAATTATCCTGTACCCGCTGCAGCTCAGCGTCATCAATGACATAGACCTGCGCGCCCTCTTTGATAAGACCTGCGCCCTGTTCCTTTGCCTCGGGGGTAAGGTTCTCGATGTGGTAAAGACCCACAGCACCGTTGGATGCGGTTGCCGCACCGAAGTCCTTCAAATAAGCGCAGGTCTCATCGGTAAGGTCGCTTCCCAGCCACTTGTCAAGACCTGTGATATAGGGGACATCCTCCATTACTTTCATACCGATGGCGCTGCCCAAAAGCTGCGCCTCCGGCTTTTTGGTAGTTTGTACTTTAATGATCCAGGTTGCCTGCCGGCCTTCATCGGTCAAAAGACCGAAATTTGGTACAAAGCCGGCAATGGAACCCATAATGTCCATAATACCGGAGTTACGGTTGCACCGGGCGCCCAGTACGGAGTTTGCATACACCACTGCAGAGGACTCTGCCCAGCTGAGCACATCCCCCTTTTGCGGCTTGTTGCCCACTTGGTCTAAGTAGCAGGCGCAGGTGAATGCGTCCTTGTGCATCAGACCAAGCTCACTCAGCTGCTGCTCGTAGCTTTCCTGGGTGGCATACATGATCTTGTTGAAGATGAAATTCTGCAGGAAATTGGCAGGTACATTCTTATCCAAAGGCCGGGGATCCACAGAAAACTTCTGTCCGGATACCGCACCGGCATCGATCAGCTGCTGCATCAGCTCAAACACCGGCTTCATCATCTTCAGGCCGAAGGATGTGACCAAGTGGTTATACTCTGAGGTGACCGGCACCATTTTATCCGCACCGAAAGCCTCACCGTACATCACTAAGGTCTTCATAACCTTAGCCATGGTCTCGCCCTTGGAGCCATTCAGGATGGCCTGTTGCTCGTCAGTTAAGTACATAGATTTCCCTCCTTACAGCTTCATACAAACATCCCATGCCTGCCAGATCACGCTGCGAAGATTTCCAACTTTGCAGGCATCGCCGATGATGTGTACATTCTTTGCCTTTTCCGCAATGGGCGCGCTCTTGTAGCCAACGGACAGAATTACAGAATCTGAGGGGATCTCAAAGGCGTTTCCGTCCGGACCCTCAGCGATCACAGCGCTTTCACTGATCAGCTTGACGGCAGTCTCCAAATGGACGGGAACATTGTTTGCCTTGAAGAAATCCCGCAGGAAGCTGGTGTTGGCAAGGCATACGCCGGGAGTGACGATCAGATCGTCCAGCATCTCCACAATGGTAGGCTTTTTGCCCTGCAGGTACAGTTCATACGCGATCTCACAGCCGGTAAGACCGCCACCGATGATGGTGACTTTTTCGCCCACATCTGCATTACCCAGCAGGAAATCCACAGCCTGGATCGCCTTTTCTGCGCCGGGCACAGGGATCTGCCGCGCCTTTGCGCCGGTGGCGATGATTACCTCGTCAGCGCCCAAAGAAGCAATATCCTGCACCTCGGTATTCATTTTCACTTCGATCTGGGGATACTTAGTCAGCTCCCGATTGTACCAGGCGATGAGATCCCGGTCCTTTTCCTTAAAGGACGGCGCGGCTGCTGCGATGAATACACCACCCAATTTTTCGCTCTTTTCGTACAGCGTTACCTTGTGTCCGCGCTTTGCGCAAACCAGCGCAGCCTCCATACCACCAATACCGCCACCAACGATGGCAATATTCTTGCTTTTCTTGGCAGGCTTGATGTAATGCTTGGTGGTCTGCATGGTCTCGGCATTGACAGCGCACCGGGCAAGATGCATCGTGTCAGAAAGATCCTGGGTGTTGGCGTGACCCTTGGAGGAAGAGAAGTTGAAGCAGCCGCTGTGGCAGCAGATGCAGGGTCTGATGTCCTCCAGCCGGTCTTCGATCAGCTTGGTGATCCAGGCAGGATCGGCAAGGAACTGCCGGGCAATGCCTACGCCGTCGATGCGACCTTCCGCAATTGCCTGAGCGCCCACATCCGGCTCCATACGGCCTGCACAGACCACAGGAATATCCACAAACTTCTTGATATGTGCCACATCCTCAAGATTACAGTTTTGCGGCATATACATAGGTGGATGTGCCCAGTACCAGCTGTCGTAAGTACCGTTGTCGGCGTTGAGCATATCGTAGCCTGCATCCTGCAGATACTTGGCAGCGCGTTCAGACTCTTCCAAATCGCGGCCAACTTCTGTGTATTTTTCACCGGGCACAGCGCCCTCCCGGAAGCCCTTTACCTTGGACTGCACACTATAGCGCAGAGAGACCGGGAAATTCTCGCCGCACACAGCCTTAATGGCCTGCACGATCTCCACAGGGAAGCGGTAGCGGTTTTCAAAGCTGCCGCCATACTTATCGGTACGCTTGTTGGTCCACTCCATAGTGAACTGATCCAAAAGATAACCCTCGTGAACAGCATGGACCTCCACACCGTCAACGCCTGCCTGCTTGCAAAGCCGGGCAGTTTCGGCAAAGGCGTAGATGATCTCTTCGATCTGCTCGACGGTCATTTCGGGAGTAGTGATCTCCGGATCCCAGCGCGACGGCAGGGGACTGGGACTTGCCAGCTCGTGAGAAGTGTCCAGCACCGGCTTGAGCAGCGCCCGTGTCAGTTTGTTTTTATGCATAGGCGCGATCAGATCGGTGATCGCCCAGCTGCGGCCCATACCGGCGGTAAGCTGAATGAACAGCTTCGCACCGGTCTTGTGGATCTCGTCCATAAATTCCTTCAGATCGTCAAACATCTTGGGATTCTGCCACAGCCACTTGCCCCAGAAGGTATCCCGCAGGGGAGCAATGCCGGGGATGATCAGACCCACATTGTTCTTTGCCCGCTCCAGGAAGAAATTGGCGGCCTCCTTGTCGAAATGGCAGCCTCCCAGCTCAAACCAGCCAAACAGGGAAGTGCCGCCCATAGGACACATCACGATGCGGTTTTTAATTTCCACATCCCTGACCTTCCAGGGGGTAAATAATGCATCATACTTAGGATCCATGGAAAAAATCAGCTCCTTCTTTCTCGTGTTAGAAAGCCGATACGAAGTCGGATTTCTCTTAATTATAGTATAAACTTTTGGCAAATATCTGTCAAGAAAATTGCACCGTCTGTCACCTTGAAACCCAACCTGCCACTGGTGTGGCAATCTGCCAGAATATTAAAACCGGGGAGTGCTGCACAGCACTCCCCAAATGACTTATTCGAAGATCAGCTCGCCGAAGAAATCGGAACGGTGGAAGTCAGGGTTTTCGATTTCGATCCGGTTCCAGGTAATATAGTGCGGCTGCACAGTTTCGTCACCGCACTTAAAGAAATTGCCACGGATTTTAGTACCGCTGTCGGCAGTAAATGCCGGGAAGAACTGGCGAATAAAGCGGTAAGGAATACTGTACTGCAATGTCCAGCCACCTTCAAAACGATCTGCCACCGGTACAATATGCTGCTCTTTCTGGATCAGACGCACAAGGTCATAGCGGTTGTTGCCCATACCGAGATATAAACAGCCGTTGGGATTACACTCGATATTAAAATAACGCTTGTCGTTTCTGACAGGGCAGAAGAAAAATTCCAGGCAGCTGTCCAGATGGGGCGCACCTAAAGGACCTGTTTCTTCCGCACGAATATTTTCCTCCCAGGCAGTCAAACGGATGTGAAGCGCATCCTCTGTACAGCACAGCTGCGCCTGCGCCTTAACAGGTGCTTCACCGATCCAATGAAACTGATCAATGGCGGCAGCCGGCACTTCATTCCAGTTGATGGGCAATGCTTTCTTTGTAATAACATAAGTGTTCATAATATATCTCCTTATTCAAAGGTCATTTCGCCAAAATGGTCGGGGCAGTGGAAACTGGGATTGGGAAGCTCTACTTTGTTCCAGGTGATATAGTGCCGCTGCACAGTCTCAAATCCACACTTATAACAATTTGCGCGTATCTTAATGCCGGATTCTGCCTTGAAATCCGGGGAAATGTGACGGATCAAATCGAAGGGGATCTGATAGGTTACATACCAGCCGTCGCTGGTGCGCTGGGTCTTAATATCCAACTGCGATCTTTCCGGCAGCATGCGGATAGCAGCGCGTCCGGGATAGCCAAGGCCGAAGAACATACAGCCGTTGGGATTAAACTCTACATTGATGTACTGCTTGTTTCCGGGAACAGGGCAGAAGAAGAACTCCATACAGCTGTCTAAATGGGGGAAATCCGTTTCACTTTTGCCCTCTGCGCGGATGTTCGGCTCTACGGTAGTCATCTTCACATAAAGGGCGGCGTCGTCATAGCAGATCTGCGCCTGCACAGAAATAGGTGCAGGCTCTAACCATTGGTGATTGTCCACCTGAAGAGCGGGTACTTTATCCCAGGAAAACTCTTCGTGGCGACGGGAAATGATATAACTTCTCATTGTATTTCCTCCTGCTCATTGGTTGGTATTTGATAGATCCATTTATAGTGATCCGTTTTTAGATATTTGTCAAACAACTCTGCAGCAGCACCCAAAGGGAGGATTGCTTCTACAGATGCAGATATCCGGATGTCAAAAGTGTTGGAAAGGGACATTGTATTTTCACGGATGGCATTTTCCAGCTCTTTCAGAAAGAAATTGCCCAATTCCAGCATATATCCGTGAAGAACAATCAGCTCCGGATTCAGCAGATTAACCGCATTGGCAATGGCAATGCCGATTTTGCCGGCGGCATCTTTCACAAAATGCGTACACATCCGGTCTCCGTGATCCAGTGCCTGCCGCACATCGGAAACTGTGAAATCCCCACTGGGGGCAATGGATCGCAGCTCAGAAAAGATGCCTCGATCCAGCGCCTGACGCATCTTTGCTGCAAGTACAGGATAAGCGGACAAACTTTCTACGCAGTTGGGCTTTCCGCAGTAGCACAGGGTCTGCGAGGTGTCACAGTCCACCACCGTATGCCCAATCTCGCCGGCTAAACCACCGACACCTTCTACTGCTGCACCATTGCAAAACAGGGAAGCGCCAATTCCGTTGCCAAGCTCTACAAAGAGAAAATCGTTGGCGCCCTTAGCAACACCAAATTGTTGCTCAGCCAGGGCAGGCAGCGTTCCCGGACGAAAGCTCTCCACCGGAACAGAGGTGCGGCTGCGTAAGTCCGGAATCAGACGCTGATGGATCCAATCGTGGAAATGGGTGTAGTTTGTATGCAGGGAGTGCTGGTATTCATAGGTAAGAGGATCGTAAAAGGGGCGGCAAATACCAATACCCACGATTTCTTTGTCGCTGCAGCTGTCCAGCAGTCCGGAAACCGCATCCGCGATTTGACTTGCAAGCTGCTGCTTGGGAAGGTTTTCCGGAATTGGGAATTCCTCCCGTGAAAAAATCCTGCCGTCGATTCCTGTGGCAATACAAAGGGCACGGTGGGGTGAAAAAGAAATGCCGATGGCGCAAAGGTGTGATTTGTTGATCTCCAGAAGCGTGCGCTTTCGTCCTTGACCGCCGGATGAGCGACCGGTCTCCAGAATGAGTTTTTTATCCAGCAAATCCTTAATGATCGCACTGATCGTAGCTGGACGGTAATCTGTAATTTCCGCCAACTCCGTCCGGCTGATGGGTCCGGCATGACGAATAATGTTCAATATTAGCTGATGCCGATTAAAATTATTGTTGTTTGTCAGAAAGAAGCACCTCCTCAAAAATACACTTTTTCAAACAATTAGTGTTATTATGATATCATATTTTTCAATAATTGGCAATAGAGAAGGTGCATATAATTACGAATCGGTAAATAAGTGTTTGAATTTCAGGAGAATGCAACTTGAAAACAGAGGAATTCCTGTCATCAGCATAGAAAATATGAAGAATTTTAGACGATAAAATCTAAATTTGTTTGTATTGACAAGGTAGAAAAATTACAATATAATCTGAAATATATGGGCGATACTTAACTTTCGAAACGAAAATTAAATTATTTTTTACGAAATAGTATCTAACTATAAATTGTAAAGCTGATTTATGCAGTTAATACTGGCAGAATGTGAATTATGCGACAGGAGGTGCGCTGAATGCTTGCGATTGTGAATGCAACTTTGGTTATGCAGGATCATTTGATTCCCGATGGTGTTCTGCTAATCGACAATGGCGTGATTTCTGACTTTGGAAAGATGACGCAAGTGCAGATCCCGGATGGCTGCAAGGTTGTAGATGCCGGTGGGCAGTATGTGGGTCCCGGACTTGTGGACATCCACATCCATGCGGCAGAGGGCCACTGGTTTTATGATGAACCCATTGTTGCAGCACAAAGTAGTATCAAACACGGTGTGACAACCGCGCTGCCCACCCTTTACTATAATATGACCTGCCAGCAGCTGGTGGAGCAGATTAAAGCTGTACAGCAGGCTATGAAGGATCCAAATGGCGGAAATATAGGCGGTTTCTATATGGAAATGCCCTATATGAACCCTAAGTACGGTGCAGATGCAAAGAATAATGTGTGGAAGGGCCCAATTCGCGCAGAGGATTACCAGCCGCTTTTGGATCAGGCGGGGACGGATGCAAAGGTCTGGGTGGTAGCACCGGAGCGGGAGAATATAGAGCAGTTTGTTATCGATTGTAAAAAGGCAAACCTCAATGTCCGTTTTGCCGTGGGTCACAGCGAAGCGTCTCCCCAGCAGATCGAAGCGCTGATGCCCTATGGGTTGTGCATTGGCACCCATCATACCAACGCTACGGGAAATTTTGACACATCCGGTATCTTGGGCGTTTGTGTGGATGAGGCAGTGAATTATAACAACGATATTTATGCCGAGATGATCTGCGACAGCTTGGGGATCCATGTCAAACCATATATGCAGCGTCTGATCCGTAAGATCAAGGGAGAAGAAAAGCTGATCCTGATCTCCGATGCTTGTGCCTTTGACGGAGAACAACCGGCTGGCTACGAAAGCGTTACAGATCTGTGCTTTGACTCTGCCGGTGCACTTGCCGGCTCCAAACTGACGCTGGATACCGCCTGCCGGAATATGATGATCCACACCGGCGCATCCATTGTGGATGTGTTCCGCTACGCATCCAGTAACCCTGCCAAAGCAGTTGGTTTTACTGATCGAGGCAGGATCGCGAAAGGACTTCGTGCAGACCTGGTGATCTGTGATCACCGGATGAATATAAGCTCTGTAATTCTGAAAGGAGAAATAAAACTATGAAAGACATCGTTTTCGAGCCCGCTTCCATCTTCAACTTTATGCCCGCCGACTTCGTGCCCTTCCGTGACCGTGAGGTCTGTGAGCGCGTCCGTAAGATCAGCGGCAAGGATCTGGAGATCCGTGAGGACTGGTGGCACCCGGAGTTCAATGTAAAGGTTATGATGAACCCCCATCCTGTGCTGATCGCAACCTTGTTCTCCCGCCTGAAGGCTGCCTCTGAGGCAGGTAAGACCTTTACCATGATCCTGGGCAACCCTGAGCCCGACACCTACATCCCTCTGGCTCAGCTGATCAACTACTTCCAGGTCGACTGCTCCAAGGTCCACATCTTTGCTGAGGACGAGTGGGCTGACGATCAGGGCAACATCGCTCCCGAGACCTACGAGGCCGGCTTCGTTCACTCCATGATCAAGTATCTGGTTATGCAGATCGATCCCAAGCTGCGTATGCCTATGGAGAATGTCCACTATCCCACCAATGCCAACATCAATGACTACTCCAAGATCATCAATGATATCTCCGAGGGCGGCGCAGACATTATCTCCACCTCTCCCGGCTGGACCGGTCATGTGGCATTTGTTGATCCCATCCCCGAGTTCATCGGCAGCGGCGATGTGGAGGAGTGGCTGAATCAGCCCGCTAAGCTTGTAAAGCTGCACCCCATGACCATTATGCAGAACTCCCTGAACGGTACCTTCGGTCAGTCCGGCGACATCGCCAATGTGCCTCCTATGGCTGCTACCATTGGCCCCATCGATGTGATGCGCGCCAAGGAGCGGATCGAGGTCCACGCACTGGCTACCAACGGAACCTTCTCCTCCTGGCAGAGAATGACCTCCCGTCTGGTCACTCACGGTCCTGTTACGCCTCTGGTACCCAGCTCCATGCTGCAGACCAAGAAGACGCAGGTCTATATCAGCGAGGAACTGGCAGCACCCTTCGAGTGCTGGGAAAAGGTCGGCTACTAAGAATGATGAAAAAAGCACCAGCCAATTGGCTGGTGCTTTTTATTGTTAGAAACTGTTTTCGTTAAAGCTTTGCTGTTTTCTTTAAGCTTCTTAAAATGATCAAACCGACAACCAAAATGATGGGGAATACGGTTGCGATCAATAATCCTGTTTTAAGATTGCCGCCTGCTGCTTCAGAAATGCTGCCAACCAGTGTAGGACTTGCCGCAGCGCCGAAGTCTCCGGCCAACGCTAAAAACGCGAACATCGCGGTACCGCCTCTTGGACATTTCTGCGCGGATACACTGATAGATCCCGGCCACATAATACCCACAGCTAAACCGCAAAGTGCGCAGCCTGCAAGTCCAAGGAACGGCAGTGCAGACAGTGAAGCCAGCAAATAGCAACCGGCGCACATAATGCCGCAAATAAGCATAACCTTGGTCAAATCAAGCTTTTCACTGAACTTTCCGTACAGCGTACGGGCGATGCCCATAAACATTGCAAACAGACACGGGCCAGCCAGATCGCCGACGGTTTTGGACACGCCGATAGCAGATTCTGTAAATGCCGATGCCCACTGCGTCATAGTTGCTTCTGATGCGCCTGAGCACACCATAAGTAAGATCATCAGCCAGAAGATCGGTGTTTTCAGCAGCTTGCCAACGCCCATACTCTCACCGTCTTCGTTCAGACGCTCAATAGGACAGTTTATAAAGTTAAAGGTGTTATAAAGTGGCACCAATGCCCAGATAAAAGTAAGTATCTTCCAGTTTTCTATGCCAAAGATAGCAAAGAAGATGGTAGAACCCAAAATGACGCCCATGGAACCCCAGCAGAAGAAAGAGTGCAGCAGACTCATCATTCCGTCCTTGTTTTCAAAAGGACAGGCTTCGACGATGGGACTTACTAAAACCTCGATCAGTCCGCTGCCTATGGCATAAAGCACCACCGAGATCAGAATGCCGATAAACGGCACTGGAAACACTTCCGGCAGGACTGCCATTAACATCAGACCAACGGAGGATAACACCTGAGAGGCGACAACGCAGGTGCGATATCCGATCTTGTCAGCAAATTTGACGGCTGCAAGATCAGTGAGCAATTGTGTAAAATAGAATGCAAGAGGAATCAGCGCAATTTTTTCAAGCGTAATTCCGTAAGTGCTTATGAATGTCAAAAATAGCAGTGGCGCAAAATTTGCAGATATAGCCTGTGTTACAAAGCCAAGGTAGCAGGCGATCAATGTTTTTTTGTAATTCTTTTGTGTTGTCATAATGATCCTTTCTGATTTAAGCAAAAAGATTTTACTTAATTATATCACCATAACCCACGATAAAAAAGCACAGAAACATCAAGGTTAAGCACTATTTACCCAAAACAACGCTTTGACTGGGAGCATATCCGTATCTTTTCTTAAACTGGCGGCTGAAATAATTTACGGAATTAAAACCGCAGGCGTAACTGATCTGTTGGAGCGTTTGCGCTCTTTCGCTCAATAATTGATGTGCTGTTTGAAGCCTGTATTGGATCAGCGCATCGATAGGAGAACATCCCATATATGTTTGAAAGCATCGTCCTGCCTCGCTTCGGCTGACATCTGCAGCCCTGGCGATATCTTCAAGGGTTACAGGCTCGGCATAGTTTTTGTAAATATAGCTTAGCATTTTTTGAAGGCGAATTTGATTATTGATCTGTATGCGTGTTGCCTCGGTTTTGGGAAGGTCATCAAAATTGCAAGATAAAAATTCAAATATACTGCTGATGTTGCGCTGAACAGATAATTCATAACACGCCTTTTTCTCCTGCATATGCCTGTAAATATCTTTGATCAAACAGTTTATCTTGTCGTGAAAACAGTTGTTATGGCGAAATACAACGAAAGGCAGCGAATCACATTGAACAATAGGTTGTATGTATTTTTGATAAATGGTGCTAATCTCAGGCGCGACGAATGTACCGGAAAATACGATATTGGGCATTGGGTCGGGAATATCGCCGGACAGCTGTTTTATTCCGTGCAGAATATTTCCGTTGACAAATATGCTGTCGCCGGCTTCCAGTATGATGTGATGCTCACCAACTTGATAATCTAAAACACCGCGCAGTGCCGTAGCAATCTCAAAATCAGGATGCCAATGCAAAGGCCCTGCACAATCGGGTAGAGCAGCAAGCTCGTCGTGAAAATAAGTGATGGGAAATTCTGTAGTGTTGTGCGGCATCTGTTCTCTCAACTGATGATCCAGTATGATGGCCATACATTTCCACCCTTTCGTAACAATTGGGACTATTATAGCACGAAACAATGATATTATCTACTACATTATGAAAGGGGTTTGAGCCATCAAATGTGCAGTTGCCTTTTGGTGATATTCCGACTTTGTCGGAGTGGACTTCTTCACTATTCACTATTACTTATTACTTTCCAAAAATCGCAGAGTGGATTTTAGTGAAGAGTGAATAGGTAATAGTGAAGAAGTAAAAATCGCCAATCTTCTGTCGAAGATCGGCGAATTTTGGTGGGGGGGGACGGATTCGAACCATCGAAGCGATACGCAGCAGATTTACAGTCTGTCCCCTTTGGCCACTCGGGAACTCCCCCTTATTCACTTTGCTGTTTGAGTGCCTGATTGGAGCCGGTAGACGGACTCGAACCCCCGACCTGCTGATTACAAATCAGCTGCTCTACCAACTGAGCTATACCGGCAGCTCAAACAGAACACGCTTATTATAGCGAGGTGGGGGTGAATTGTCAAGCATTATTTTGCCTTTTTTCGAAATATTTAACTGGATCAAATGGAAGGATTTACAGCTTGATAAAGAGTTACAAAACGGTTACAATCATACCTGTCCTCGCGAGACAAATTCTGATAAGGAGGTCGGCAAGATGTTCTGCTTCTTCTCTTGCAATTCTGACAGCAACACCGGTTGCAGCTCCATCTGGCAGATTCTCAGCCAGATTTGCGGCTTTGGTTGCTGATATAAGTTATGCGGTCCTGCTTTTGCAGGACCGCTTTTTAATAACAGGTTTAACTCTTGCAATTGGTATGGGTTTGCAGTATAATTTCCAATATAGAATATATAAGAGGGAATTGCGATGCTTACCAATTTACATACCCACAGCACTTTATGTGACGGAAAGAGCACTGCGGAAGAAGTCGTTCTTTCTGCCATCGAAAAAGGTTTTACATCTCTTGGCTTTTCCAGCCACGGTTTTACGGACTTTGATCTGCGCTTTTGCCTGCAGGATTACGATAGTTATATCAGCACATTGTCCGCCCTGCGGGAAAAGTATAAAAAGGATATTACCATCTATATCGGTGTAGAGGAAGAGGCGGGTTGCCCCGTGCCCCGGGAGCGGTTCGATTATATCATCGGTTCGATGCACTATTTCCTTGCAAACGGAAGATTCTACTCCATTGACGGAGGACTGGACTGCTTCAAAGAATGTATCGATCTCTTTGGCGGCGATGTGCGCAAAATGGCAGAAAGCTATTATGATTCCTTTTGCCGGTATATCCTTGACAGAAAACCGGATATTATCGGGCACTTTGATCTGATCACAAAATTTGATGAACTGGAGCCGATGCTTTTAACCGACCCTGCATACCGCGCCATTGCCGCCAAATACATAGATATTGCGGCGGACAGCGAGTGTATCTTTGAAGTGAATACCGGTGCGATAGGAAGAGGTGTGCGCACCGGTGTATATCCTGATGTGGAACTGCTGCATATTCTGAAAAAGCGGGATGCGAAGATCACTATCTCATCTGACAGCCATCGGGCCGATACCCTTGACTGCTATTTTACCGAAACCCGGCAACTGCTGCGCGATATCGGCTTTACCTACATATGGGTGTTTGATAACGGCAGCTTTGTGAAGTCTGATCTGCGATAATAACAGTTGCGAAATAGGAGTGTTCGCTTATGGAAAAACTGACTAAAAAATATGGCTTGCCAATGGCTGTCTGTATGGTAGTGGGCACGGTGATCGGCTCCGGTGTGTTCTTCAAAGCGCAGAATGTGCTGGTTGCCACCGGGGGAGATATGCCTCTGGGTATCCTTGCCTGGGTGATCACCGGCGTGCTGATGATCATTTGCTCTGCACAGTTTGCGGTAATGGCCACAAAGTATCAAAAGGTCAGCGGCGTTGTGGACTATGCCGAGGCCACCTGCGGTAAATCCTATGCCTATTATCTTGCCTGGTTTTTGACGAATATCTACTATCCCGGTATGACCGGTGTTTTGGCTTGGGTCTCAGCAAGATATTTTGGCGTTCTGTTCGGTTGGCATCTGGCAGGTCCGGAAGTTTTGGTAATGGCGGGCTTCTTCCTGATTATGACCTATACCCTGAACACCTTCTCTCCCAAGCTGGCAGGTAAGGTGCAGGTCAGTGCAACAGTTATCAAGCTGATTCCCATTGGATTAATGGCAGTTGTGGGAACAATTGCCGGTCTTATCAATGGCACGCTGACCAATAACTTTAATACTGTGGTCACAGAGACTGCCGGCGGTACAGGCAGCGGCTTGTTTGCGGCCATCGTTGCCACAGTATTTGCCTATGAGGGCTGGATCGTGGCCACCTCCATCAATGCAGAGCTACGCAATCCCAAGCGGAATCTGCCTCTTGCGCTTACCATCGGCTCCATTATCGTGGTGGCGACTTATGTTATGTACTATGTGGGTGTTGCCGGCGGTGCCAGCAATGCGGTATTGATAGAAGAGGGGGCAACCAAAGCCTTCTCGAATATCTTTGGAAGCATCGGCGGTGGCGTGCTGAATGTGTGCATCGTGATATCCTGTCTGGGTACATTGAATGGCCTTATGGTTGCGGTGACCCGTGGTATGTATGCCATTGCCTGCCGGGGTGAGGGCCCGAAACCGGAGATGTTCAGCCGGATTGACGAGAGCACCAATATGGTCACAAACTCCTCTATTTGGGGCTTATTTGCAAGTGGCTGCTGGCTGGTGTACTTCTACGGCGCAAACCTGACAGACGGTTGGTTTGGCTACTTTAATTTTGATTCCTCTGAGCTGCCTATTATCACCTTATATGCCTTCTATATTCCTATTCTGATCATCTGGATGAAAAAAGAAAAGAATATGGGCGTGTTTAAGCGCTTTATCTTGCCCGGTGCAGCGATCCTTTCCTGCCTGGCTATGGTGTTTGCAGCTATTTATGCCCACGGCATCACGCCGTACCTGAATGCCAAGGCGAACGGAGAATTTTCCTTCCCGGTGCTGTTCTACGGAATCGTATTTGCTGCTATTATGGTAGCCGGTGCACTTCTGAAGAAACCCAAAAAGAAATAATTCTCAAAGGCGACACCTGTACTGTACAGGTGTCGCTTTTACTGCTTGCAAATAAATGTAAATGGTGGTATAGTATCCTAAGATTTTTTAGCAAGGGGATAGAAAAATGGAAATGTTTTCCCGGACGCTGAGCCAGATGCTGATGATGTTTACATTTATACTGATCGGATTTCTGCTCCGCAAAAAGAAAATACTGCCTGAAGACAGTGGAACAGTGATGGCAAAAATGGAGACCAATGTTTTCGTGCCGGCACTTTCCCTTTATACAATGATCACCAAGTGTACAGTGAAAACGCTCACGGACAATTCTACTATTGTACTCTATGGCTTTGCGCTGGTTGCCTGCGCTGTCGCGCTGGCTTATATTCTGGTACCTCTGTTTGTACCCAAAAAGAACAGAACACCCCAGGATGAATACTTAAGTAATGTTTATAAATATGCCTTGACCTTCGGTAACTGGGGCTTTATGGGCAACTATATTGCCCTTAGCATCTGGGGCGCAGACTTTTTCTATCAGTATTCTCTGTTTTTGATCTGTACTACATTAGTGACCTACACCTGGGGTCTGATCATTCTGATCCCCAAGGATGCCGGTGCAAGCACCTGGCAGAATATCAAAAAGGGCCTGCTGACACCACCGGTTATTTCTGTTTTTGCAGGTTTGGTTTTGGGTTTGTTGGATGTCCAGCGCTACATACCGGAATTTTTGATGAGCGCTCTGGACGGAGCGGGAAAATGTCAGGGCCCTGTGGCAATGCTGCTTGCCGGTTTTGTCATCGGCGGCTTTGATGTCAAGCAGATGCTCACGGATAAGAAAGTCTATGCTGCCAGCGTACTGCGCTTGCTGATCATTCCTGCTGCAATGCTTCTGGTAATGCGTTTGATTGGCGCACCGAAAAATATCCAGCTGATGGCGCTCATTGCCTTTGCAACTCCCTTGGGACTGAATACCGTGGTATATCCTGCTGCTTACGGCGGTGATACCCGTCCCGGCGCATCTATGGCAATGGTATCGCATGTGCTGTGTGTCATTACCATTCCGCTGATGTATTTACTGTTCTTTGTTGTACTGTAAAGGAGAAGTATTATGTCCGAGATTTTAAATATTATTCAGGATTTTCAAAAGCCTTGCATTTGCGGCAGAGTACATAAAACTGCTGTAAAGGATGTACGCATTGGCTCCGGTCTGGTTCATCAGGTTGGCAAAATTCTGCAGGAAAATCATTTCCCCAAAAACATTCTGCTGGTTGCCGATCAGAATACTCTCCGTGCTGCGCAGGGCATCTTGGAAAGCCTGAGCGGATTTAGCGTTGAGCAGCATATCTATGAGAACCTGCGTGTCGCCACCATGGAACATGTGCAAGAGCTGGAGCAGATTATAAAGGGCCGGGATATTGCGGTCCTTTCTGTGGGTACCGGCTCTGTTAACGATCCTTGCCGGCTGGCAGCTGCCCGGCAGGATAAGCTGCTTTGTATCTTCGGCACTGCGCCTTCTATGGATGGTTTTGCCTCTTATGGCGCACCGATCGTGGCGGATGGCTTCAAGTTTAGCTTCGATGCAAAAAGCCCTGAGGTGATCATCGGCGATACCAAGATTTTGGCAGCCGCCCCTGTGGAGCTGAAATCTGCCGGCTTTGGCGATATGGTGTCGAAATACGTCGCGCTGATCGACTGGCAGGTGTCTGCGCTGATCACCGGCGCCTTCACCGGTCTGCTCTGCCAGCTGATTCTCCACCGTCTGCAGCAAATCAACCCACTTCACAAGGAGGAAGCAACGCCATGAGACGAAAACCGCTCCACGGTGTGAAAACGCCCCACAGAAAACACACCGCCGACCAACCGGCTGTGTATATG
>JAZNQK010000027.1:0-32763 GCA_045590135.1 Faecousia sp. | reverse complement strand
ATGTAGAATTATTGTGTTGCCTACGGCAACTATTTAAATCATTTCCGGAGGAAATACCTTGATTCTCAATTCTCCATTCTCAATTCTCAATTTGCGCGACAGCGCGTCAAACCGGAACTTGGCTATATGCAGCAAAGCAGGCGCGTTATACACGCGCCTGCTGATTATATACCCAAATATCCAACTATAATACCCAGCACCGCGCTGATGCAGATGATCAAAATCGGATGCACCTTTTTCAGCGCCAGCACCAGCATTGCCGCAAAAATGGCAGCGTATACATAAAAGCTCAAGCCGGTAAACACAGACAATGTCAGTCCTGCCGGGAAAAACACCGTCATCACGACACCCAGCACCGCATTGGCGATGAGACCCACCACCGCAGGCTTCAGGCCAGTCATACAGCCCTTTACCACACGGCTGTTGCGGAATTTATCGTAGCACTTGGCAACGATCAAAATGATCACAAAGCTGGGCAGCACCACACCTAAGGTGGCGCAAAAAGAGCCAAACACACCGCCCATTTCTGAACCGATGTAGGTAGCCATATTCACCGCGAAGGGACCGGGAGTAGACTCACTGACTGCCACAAAATTAATGAGGCTCTGTGCATCGATCCAGCCGTGGCGCTCCACCTCTGCCTGGATAAGTGGCAGCATAGCATAGCCGCCGCCGAAGGTGAAGGCGCCGATGGTCAAAAAGGTCCAAAAAAGCTCCAAATAGATCATTTTTGTGCCCTCCTCTCCATCAGCAAGGCAGAGATAAGGCCGAACACTGCGCAGCCGATGATCACAAACAGCACATTCACATCTGTAAAGGCAGTCACTAAGAACGCACCTGCCATTACCACATAAGAAACCCAGCCCTTGGGGCTCTTCTTATACATAGAGAACAGCGCCTTGAAAAGCAGCGCCAGTACACCGGCGCGGATGCCGTTGAAGGCATACTGCACCGCTTTGATCTGCTGAAATTCCCGCAGCACATAGGAGATCGCTAAAATGATCACAAAGCTGGGCAGCACAACGCCCAATGTAGCGCACATAGCGCCCAGCACACCGCAGGTGCGGTAACCCACAAAGGTAGCTGAATTGATGGCGATAGGGCCGGGGGTGGATTCGGCAATGGCAATGATCTCCAAAATATCATCGTCGGAGACCCAGCCGTTATTCTCCACTGCTTCCTTCTGGATCAGCGGGATCATAGCATAACCGCCGCCGAAGGTGAATGCGCCGATCTTAAAAAAGGTGGCAAACAGCTTCCATAATTTTTTCCAGTCTTTCATAATTTAACCTCAAAACAGAATTTACCTGTATAGCATACTCAATTCCAAAGAGAAAATCAATCTAAACTTCAAATTTCAGTTTGACGAACTGTTCAAATTAAACTGTCATTCCGAGCCAGTGCGCACACTGGCGTGGGAATCTCCTGAAAAATGCGCATTATCCGGGAGATTGCCACACCAGTGACTCGGTCACTGGTTCGCAATGACAATGAGGGTGTGCTGCTCGACAAGCTGGGATTTGTATGGCAAAAGCACCGCCGACGGGCGGTGCTTTTGAAAATTACCAGACCTTAAATGTCTTTGCGCCGAGAGCCACGCTCCTGCCGTTGCAGGTGATGTTCTGGGCTTCCTCCAGGAAGTTATAGGCAATATGTTTCTTCTGGCCGTCAGCAGTCTGCCAAAGAGCAACAATCACGCTATCTGTTTCTTCCGGGCGCACACCCACCTTTTTGATGTTCCAGTTCAGCTGCATACGCTTACAATCGCAATCTATAATATCCGTAAGTCTGCCGTACAGGAACAGGTCTTTATTTGCCTTGTAGAAATCTACACACTGCTTCATCACTGCCATATGCGCCTTGGTGGCAGGATCGTCAAGCTCTGCCTGACTGACGCCGTCCACCGAGGGGATGATGCCCCACAGGGTATTGCGGACAAAGTTAAAGGCAAAGTTCTCCGGCGCATCGGACAGGGTGCAAATAGAGCCGTAGCTTAAGGCATAGTCGCCGTAGATCATATTAAACAGCGGAACGGCCTTGCAGATGATCTTGCCTGCCAGTGCATTAAAGGCAGAGCTCTGATTGTTGGGATCCAGCGTCAAAAACAGATCTAAGCAGTCCACATAGGTCTCGCAGCAGGACTCGGTGGTCATAATGCGCTCACTTCCCATCAGAGCGCGCAGGGAGCTGATGATGCTGTGGTAGGAATTGCTCCACCAGTTACCGCCGCCCACCGGGTGGGGATGACTGGGGTCAAAGCACAGCATAGCATTAAAGGATGCGATCTGATCCAAATACACGCCGTCAAAGCCTTCTGCCATCACATATTCCTGGCAGAGCGCATAGCACTTATTCTGCCAAAGGGTGGTAGCAGGACAAATGGTCATCAGGGCGTGCTCGTTGGTCCATGGCTCTAAGTTCTGCTTATTGCCCTCTGCCTTAACGGCAGCAGCTGCTGCACCCTCCTCTTCCCAGGACTTTTCATAGGCATTCCAAAGCCGGGCATTGATATAGGGGATCTTGCGGATGCCCTCTGCCGTAAAACGCTCGTTCCACTTTTTCAGCTCCTGGGGCCAGCCGGCTTTCTTGCTCTCCTCGGTCATAAAGTCCGGGTAGCCGTCGCCGTGGATCCGCTGATTCCAGCCGTACCAGTGCAGGCCCAGCTTGCAGTCCATAGCGTCACGCAGCTGTAAGGAGGTGTCGAAATACTCCTGTGTGCGTCGGCCCAGGGGGGTATCGGTGTGGTTGACCCGCCACAGATCCACCTCGGTGACGGTGTCGGGCAGCTTTTTGTCACACAGCTTTTCCTTGCACCATTTCTGTTTGACTGCCCAGGTGCGGTAGCGATTTGCTGCCCAGCGCCAGTCGCCCTTAAAGATATCCAGCACAAAGTCATAGGGCATATAGTAGCCGGTGGCTGCGCCGATATTCTCGGGATAATGGGTAACGATATAGTCCATTCCCTTTGCTGCCGGATTATAGCGATAGGTATAGGTCTTGATGTAAGCCTCCGGATCTTCCGTAGCAAAATAGAAGCCGTAGTCTTTTGCATAGTAAGCGCCGAACTGATAGGACATTCCCGCAGGGTACTCATTGACATATTCGCCCTTGCCCCGACCCATCCAGAAGGGCACCTCCAGATCCTTGCTCAGGAAATCCTCCACCGCATTTTCGATGACAGAGCCATTCTGCCAGGAAAGCAGCAGATCGCCGCCGGCTGGGAATTTCAGTCCCTCCAGCACCGGGAAATCCACCTGCTTCACAGGAAGCTTTTCCATCAGGGTGTTGATACGCCAGCGGATGGTGCCGTTATCATCTGTAAACACAGCGCGCACCTGTCCGTCGGCATTTTTCCAGTTCATACACAAGGTATTGCCCTGCAGATCGTAGGAAAAGCTGTCCATCAGCTCAGGAGAGAGGAGCTTGTCCCCTGCTCTGACTGCCCACAGCTTGCTTTTCAGGCTGATCTGCGCCAGAGAAGAACAAATCTCCTCTAAGGTGCCGTTACCGCTATTAAAGCACAGCTTCAACTGCTCGTTTCCAAAAGTAATCATAGCATTACACCTTCATTTTCTGATACGGTACGCCAAAGCCGGAAATGTAAAGCGGCACTTTTCTGCCGCCTGCAAAGGAGGCGGTAACCGTCACTTCTTCACCGGGCAGCAGCATCATACAGCCGTCAGAGAAGTAGACACTTTGGTCATTGTCACACTCCACACTCAAGGCAGAAACGATCTGCTTACCGGTGTTTTTCAGAGTCAGCTGATCGCCGCAAAGCTCTGCCTTGATGGGGCATACCTTTTGCTGCAGCAGCTGTGCGTAGGGCACTTTCCGGTTGGATTTGATCACATAGCCGGAATCTGCGATATTATCCTGCTCATCCAGCAGGCTATAGCGCACAAACAGCACGCCATCCGGGATATTCCGGAAGGTAAACTTTGCCGCTGCCGCTGCCACTGTATCGGCACTGACCTTACAAGGCGCATCAAATACCTCTAACAGTTTACCGGACAGGTCATAGCTGCAGATATGGATATTGCCGGAGAAATCCTCTGTTGTTGAGTTATACACGGAAATTTCAATGTCTGCAGTATCGCTGTGAACAGCATTGTCATACTGAGGTGCAATATGTAATGCCTTATTTGCCTTCATCTGACCGTAATAGGCAGGCTTCGGCTGGTCATAGGCATCAACGGTGCAGGTATCCGACACATTGGGCCAGGGCTCTGCCATATGCCACAGACAGGCTCCGGCGCACTTCTTGCCAAGACGGCGGTGGGCCTCCAAAGAGTAACGCAGCTGCTCCCACTGGAGGAAACGGCCTGCAAGAGCATACTGTCTGTGATCAGACAGCGCTCCAAAATAAGCCTCGATCCGATCCAGCGAGCCTTCCGCGGCAGTCCACATTCTGCCGTGATAGTTGGCAACTGGGTTCTGAACATCCAAGGGCCACAAATACTTTTCGGGAACCACCTTTTCCAGGGTCTGCACAGAGGCAGGTCCGGGTGTGCCGAATTCCATATGCGCCATCATATCCAGCGCATTGTACATCCGGTAGAATTCATCGGTATACATCAGCTGCCAGGGTCCATGGACATCGTGCATCGCACCACCCAAATGATCCATACTTGCATTCTGGATCACAGGACCGGAGCCGGAAGTATGCCACCATGCCGTCTGGGGATCCAGGCGGTGCACAACCTTTTCCATAGCTGCCAGGGTGGGATACTTGGGACTCAGCGGCACCCATGGCAGTTCCTTGACGCTGAATTTTCTTCCTTCCCAGCCTTCCATATCCTCGATGAGGATATTTCCGTCGGCATCCATATAGTTACCCCGGAAGCACAGCTCATTGCCGCCGCACCATACTGCAAGACAGGGATGGCTGCGCTTTTGCACCACTGCGGATTCTACGGTGGCACACAGCATATCGATATAGCTCTGCTCTCTGGAGGGGTGGTTGTTCATGGATGCCGAGGACTGGAACAGCTCCTGCATCACCAAAATACCGCTTCGGTCGCACAGATCGTAGAACACTTCCCGCTCTAAAATGCCGCCGCCCCATACCCGGAGGAAATTGAAATTGCCCCGCCGCGCCAGCTCGATGCGTTTTTCGTATTCCTTTTTATGCTCTCTTCCGTAAAGCTGGCGGATGGGTACCCAGTTATAGCCCTGTATGTAGAGGCGCCTGCCATTAACATAGGGCTGATAAGGCAGGGCATCGTCTGATGCGCCCTCGGTACGCTGCCAATTTATCTTGCGAAGTCCGGTGTTAACACTACAGCTGTCCCAATCATCGCCAATGGTGACTGTCACATTATAAAGGGGATGCTCACCCATACCGTTTGGCCACCAAAGCCGGGCATTATCGATCGCAAACTCCGCCACCGCTTCTGTGCCGCATATGGTCACTGCAGCGGTTTCCTGCTTGCCGTCCGGGTGGGTCAGGGTAAAGACTGCCGGGCAGTTTTCTACAGAATCCGATACCGTCAGCTTTGCCTGAACGGTTGCCTTTTTGTATTCATAATCGGTATCCTGGGATACATACAGATCGGTAATGGCGGTATCCTGCCGGTAATCGATGCGCACATCCCGCCAAATGCCCAGCGGCACCAAACGAGTACACCAGTCCCAGCCGTAGGCAAATCTGGGTTTCAGATGATCCACCTGAGAGCACACGCCGCCCTGTGATTGGGCAAAGGGTGCGATCTTCACCAGTACGATCAGGCAGTTTTCCTCTCCCCTTTTCACCTTGTCGGTGATATCAAAGGAGAAAGGGATCCAGGCATTTTCATGATAACCCAACCACTGACCGTTCAAAAACACATCGCAGGCATAGTCCACGCCATCGAACTGCAGCACGATCTTCTTGCAGCTTACATTTTCCGGTATGAAGCGCCTGACATACATCCAGTCCCGCTGATAGGTCCATTCTGCCTTCCGGGCATTCATACCGATATTGATGTCCTCCAGCAAGCCGGCATCCAGCATATCCGACTGGACATCGCCGGGAACCTGCGCAGGAATAAACTCTCCACCGTAGAGATCGCCTGCGGTCACCTTGGAAATGACGCTGTAATGCGCTCCTGCCTCATTGGGCAAAAACGGAGAGATCAGCCAGTCCTTTCCGGACAGTAACTGCTTCATTTGGGCAACCTCCCAACAACTTCTTCGTATTCCGCCACAGCGCTGATGCCGCCGGGTTTTGTGGTGGAAAGGCCCGCGCTGGTGCAGGCAAAAGCGGTGATCTGTGTAAGCTCTTCCCCGGTCAGGTCCTGGGGCTCTTTTCCTGTCTGCAGCAGCTGGAATACTGCACTGCCGCCGAAAATATCTCCTGCGCCGGTAGTATCCACCACCTTGATATCCGTCAAGCTGGGCACAAAGCCGCTTGCTCTTTCATTGGCAAAGAAGCACCCCTTGGCGCCGCAGGTGGCAAATACCAGCTTTACGCCAAAATTCTTCAGGATATACTTTGCGCCCTCTTCCGGAGAAAGGCCAAACAAAAACTGCACTTCTTCATCGCTGATCTTGACCACATCCGCGTGGGCAAGGCCCCACAGCATCTGTGCCTTTGCCTCCTCCAGATCTGCCCACAGGGGCTTTCGCAGATTGGGATCAAAGGTGATCAGCTTGCCTGCCTTCCGGGCATACTCCACCACTGCATAGGTAGCACTGCGGGCAGGCTCTCCTGTCAGGGACAGAGTACCGTAGTGCAGCACCTTGGTATCATCGATCACAGACAGATCGATCTCCTCCAGACGCAAGCAGGTATCCGCGCCGGGCTTGCGGGCAAATGCAAATTCCCGGTCACCGGTCTCATCCAGGGTAACGAACGCCAGGGTGGTAAACACATTGTCGTCCACGACCATTGCCTGGGTGGAAATACCGGCATTTTTCAGCGTGCCCAGCAGGAGCTTACCGAAGGTATCGTTACCTACCTTGCCGATCATAGCGGCTTTTGCACCGAATTTTGCTAAAGCTGCCAAAAAATTGGCAGGCGCGCCGCCGGGATGGGCGGCCATGGTGGGATAGCCGCTTTCATCCTGACTGACACAGGTAAAATCGATCAGCAGCTCGCCCAATGCAACTACATCTATCATGGTGTTCCCTCACTTTGCTTCCGGATACTCGTTACACAGCAGACGGTAAGGAGGCTCGTCCTCTTCTATCGCAGGGAAACGGCCCATGGGAGGACAGAAACGGTTATCGGTATTATCATCATTACACTGGCTGACCTCGCCCAGCAATACAGGTCCTGTACCTGCCTCCACTTCAAAATCGTGGTACAGATACTGCTGCACATGGATACTCTCACCGGGTGTCAGACGGATCTGGGTGCCGGCGGGAACTGTGTAGGTCCTGCCGTCGGTATGTACGGTGACATCACTTTCAAAGTCCACTTCCTCATTGGGCAGGCTGTTATACACCCGGATCAGCACATTACCGCCGCCCCGGTTAATAATATCCTCGGTCTTGAACCAGTGGAAATGGTTAGGCGCGTATTGCCCTTCCTTCAAATACAGCAGCTTTTCTGCATAGACCTTGGGGTACTTGTCTGCCATTGCCCGGTTGCCGTTGCGGATTGTGATCAGGGAGAAACCCATTTTATCAAAATCGCCCATACCGTAATCGGTAATATCCCAACCCAGCATACACTCTCTGACTTCGTCGTACTCGTGGCCGATGTTCTGCCACTGCTCAGGGGTGAAATGGCAGAAGGGCGGCAAATAGCAATGGTACTTTTCGCACATAGCTTCCAGCTCACGCAGAGCCTTATTGATTTCAGAACGCTTCATATTATATTCCTCCAGTTATTTATTCTTTCGGCATTGGGCAGCGCGGATACTGCTCCATAACTGCCAATACATCCTGCTTTGTCCAATGGCTGTTCAGAGCATCCTCATAGATCATACTGTTTGCGGATACACCGGACGCAAATTCCAGGATCTCCCGATCGCCGTAGCGGTGGTCGATCGCAAAAAGGCTGCCTGCGCAAAAAGCATCTCCGGCGCTAACTCTGCTTTTGACCTTGTCCTTGGGAACAGCCAGCGCCGGGACCACTGTAAACACTCCGTCCTGGTTCAGGCAGAAGCTTACCTCCTCGCAGTGGATCAGCACCTTTTCCTTGACACCGGCCGCCATCAGCCGTTTCATAGCCTCCCGGATCCCCGGGATATTGGGTTTTCCGTTTTTATGCCTGAGATCGATATCCCAAATCCGCTTGCAGCCGTTTTCATTGATGATCAGTATATTACAGTACTGTAGTGCAGGCAGGATCCTATCGGAAGATTTGGCAATATCGCTGAGTATTATCGCCACAGATGTGCGGATGCCGATCTGCTGCACATCATGCAAAAAGCGCGCAAGCAGCGTGCCGTATTCCGGATCCGGCTTGTCAAACCAAAGCTGCAGGATCACTGCGCCGATGTGCAAAATACCGCAGCCAAGGCGCATAATGTCGATATCCTCCGGATAGAAAAATGCGTTAGCGCCCCGACCATGGAATACTGCCTGTTTTCCGCTTGTATAGCTCATAATGTCACTGAAGCCGGTAGGCACCTGATCCGTGACCTTGACCCGTCCGGTATCCACATTATAGCGCTGCATCTGGGAGATAGCATAGCGACCGTTTTCATCGTCACCCACACAGCCCGCAACACTGATGGGCACAGAGGGGTCCAGCTTTGCTAAATTTACCGTCACATTGGCAGCGCAGCCGCTGACCACTTTGGACATAGAAAGGATATAGTTCAGTCCATCCTTATCCGGACCGCCATCCAGCTTTTTCTGATTGTCGATGACAATATTACCGGCAACGGTAATACCCCGGCGCTCGCCGGTGATCAGATAGTCGATAGTAACACCGAATACCGCCGCGATCCTTGGCAGCAGCGTGATCTCCGGGTAGCCAAGACCTGTCTCCCATTTGCTGATGGCTTTATCACTGACATTCAGACTTTTTGCCAGTGCAGCCTGGGTCATACGGTTTCGTTTGCGGAGCTTGGTGATGGTGGCACCAAAAAATTTCTGGTTCATCAAATGCCTCCTTTCCTTCCGATACTATTATAGCTTTTCTTTTTCAAAAGGTAAACCTACGATACGGATATTCATAGCGGTTTTTCTTTGCAATTTTTAACGATAATTCTACGATTCGTAGAATTTTGCAGGTTTTTTCTATCCCGTTCTTCCGGAAGTCAAATTTCAGTTTGTCGAGCAGATGTATCTGCTCGACAAACTGAAATAATGTAGAATGTAGAATGGAGAATGTAGAATTATTGTGTTGCCTGCGGCAACTATTTAAATCATTTCCGGAGGAAAAACCTTGATTCTCAATTCTCCATTCTCAATTCTCAATTTGCGCGACAGCGCGTCAAGCCGGAATTTATATGAAAAAAAGGCGTGCTTTGCAGCACGCCTTTTTGGAGTTTACAGTTGGGGCAGGCCCTTGCGGCCCTCAGCCAGCTCTTCCTCGGTGGGAATGTAATCCTGCATTTTTCCGTCGTGGAATTTTTCATAGGCATACATATCGAAGTAGCCGGTTCCGGTGAGGCCGAATACGATCGTCTTCTCCTCTCCGGTCTGCTTGCAGCGCATTGCTTCGTCAATGGCGATCTTGATAGCATGGCTGCTCTCCGGTGCAGGCAGGATGCCCTCTACCCTTGCGAAAGCCTCTGCAGCGGCAAACACTTCCGTCTGATTGACGCTCACCGCTTCCATAATACCATCGTCATAAAGCTGAGACAATGTGGAATTCATACCGTGATACCGCAAACCACCTGCGTGGCTGGCAGCAGGAATGTAATTAGAGCCCAGGGTATACATCTTGGACAGGGGGCAAACCATTCCGGTATCGCAGTAGTCATAGGCATATACGCCCCGGGTAAAGCTGGGACAGGATGCAGGCTCAACGGCAATGATCCGGTAATCTGCTTCACCCCGGAGCTTTTCCCCCACAAAGGGAGCGATCAGACCGCCCAAATTGGAGCCGCCGCCGGCGCAGCCGATGATCATATCCGGCTTGATACCGTACTTATCCAAAGCCGTCTTGGTTTCCAGGCCGATGACGCTCTGGTGGAGCATCACCTGATTGAGCACGCTGCCTAAGACATAGCGGTAGCCTTCCAAGGTAGACGCTGTTTCCACCGCCTCGGAAATAGCGCAGCCTAAGCTGCCGGTGGTACCGGGGTGTTTCTCCAGAATTTTTCTGCCCACGACCGTATCCATAGAGGGAGACGGTGTGACGGATGCGCCGTAGGTGCGCATCACCTCTCTGCGGAAGGGCTTCTGCTCATAGGAGCATTTGACCATAAACACCTTGCAGTCCAGCCCAAAATAAGAGCATGCCATGGAAAGGGCCGTGCCCCACTGACCGGCGCCGGTCTCGGTAGTAACGCCCTTCAACCCCTGCTCCTTGGCATAGTATGCCTGGGCAATGGCGGAGTTCAGCTTATGAGAGCCCGAGGTGTTGTTACCCTCGAATTTATAGTAGATCTTTGCCGGTGTCTGCAGTTTTTCCTCTAAGCAATATGCCCGCACCAGCGGTGAGGGCCGGTACATTTTGTAGAAATTGCGGATCTTTTCGGGAATGGGATAAAAGGCCGTGGTATCATCCAGCTCCTGGCGGATCAGCTCCTCGCAGAAAACACCGGAAAGGTCCTTTTCCGTCATAGGCTTGTGGGTCACCGGGTCCAAAAGCGGCGCCGGCTTATTGATCATATCCGCACGGAGATTATACCATGCCGTGGGCATCTCATTTTCTTCTAAATATATTTTGTAGGGAATGGTTTGGTCAGACATCGTGTTATCTCCTTTCATAACTATAAATAAAAAAACTGCCCAGCAACAATTTGCTGGGACAGGAAATATCCTGCGGTGCCACCCGGCTTGGTGCATTTTGCACCCACTTAACGCGCACAGTCATACGCTGGCCTTTGGTAACGGAGCGCCTGCTCCGGCTCACATACTCGGGTCTCCCTTTCTGATCGCCCTCGGAAGTCCATTGGGCCTTGTGCTTTCCGCTGCAATCCCACCGCCTGCAGCTCTCTTTGGGAAAGGAGATAAGGCTTACTCACTCTTCCTCAACGGTTTCATTCATTATATGAATATTTCGCGGCATTGTCAAGGGGAAAAGTATTTACGGTGCGCACAATGGTCATTGTGTCCAATTCCGGGGTGCCGTTTCCCTTGAATGTATATATAAAAAACAAATTGTGAATATTTATGCACCAAACTGTTGACTATTCCCGTTTTTAGATGTATAATGCTGCATACAATAAATATTACTCGTATGGAGGCACCCCTTATGAATAAGGAAAACATCAAAAAAGTCGTTCTTGCATACTCCGGAGGACTGGATACATCCATCATCATTCCCTGGCTGAAGGAAAACTATAATAACTGTGAAGTCATTGCCGTATCCGGAAATGTGGGTCAGGCAGATGAGCTGGAGGGTCTGGAGGAGAAGGCCATCGCCACCGGCGCTTCCAAGCTGTATGTGCTGGATCTGACAGAGGAATATGTAGACGATTATATTATGCCCTGTCTGAAAGCAGGCGCAGTCTACGAAGAGTATCTGCTGGGCACCTCCCATGCCCGTCCGTGTATTGCCAAGGGTCTGGTGGATATCGCCATCCAGGAAGGCGCAGATGCTATTTGCCACGGCTGCACCGGCAAGGGCAACGATCAGGTGCGTTTCGAGCTTGCTATCAAGCACTTTGCACCCAATATGCCTATCATCGCTCCCTGGCGGGAGTGGGATATCAAGTCCCGGGAGGAAGAAATCGAATACGCAGAGGCACATAATATCCCCTTAAAGATCAACCGGGAGACCAACTATTCCAAGGATAAGAACCTGTGGCACTTGAGCCACGAGGGTCTGGACTTAGAGGACACCGGCAATGAGCCTCAGTACGAAAAGCCCGGCTTTTTGGAAATGGGTGTCTCTCCCCTGCAGGCACCGGATGTGCCCACCTACATCACTTTGGACTTCGAAAAGGGCGTTCCTGTTGCGCTCAACGGCGAGAAGCTGAGCGCCAAACAGATCATTCTGAAGCTCAACGAGATTGGCGGTGCCAACGGCATCGGCCTGCTGGATATCGTGGAAAACCGGCTGGTGGGTATGAAGTGTCGCGGCGTTTATGAGACCCCCGGCGGCGCGATCCTTTACAAGGCACACTCCGTGTTGGAAAGCATCTGCCTGGACAAGATGACCCTCCACGAAAAGCAGCGGCTGGCTATTACTTATGCAGAGTTAGTATATAACGGACAGTGGTTTACTCCCCTGCGGGAGGCGCTGGCTGCCTTCGTGGATAAGACCCAGGAGAGAGTCACCGGTAAGGTAAAGCTGAAGCTGTATAAGGGCAATATGATCAACGCCGGTGTATGGAGCGATTATTCGCTGTACTCCGAGGAGATCGCAACCTTTGGCGAGAGCGACTATGATCAGACAGATGCCAAGGGCTTCATCAACCTCTACGGTCTGCCCATCAAGGTGCAGGCAATGGTAGACGGCAAGGGTAAATAACTCGTGTCATTGCGAACCAGTGACGCGGTCACTGGTGTGGCAATCTAACGGATCAGCATTGGTCCTTAAGATTCCCACGCCAGTGTGCGCACTGGCTCGGAATGACATTTTTTAAGCAAGGAGAAAAACTATGGCAAAAATGTGGGCAGGCCGTACAGACGGCGCTGTGGACAAAATAGCAGACGACTTCAATTCCTCCATTGCCTTTGACTGCCGGATGTACCGGCAGGATATTCAGGGCTCTATGGCCCACGCGGCAATGCTGGCGGTTAAGAATATCATCTCTCAGGCGGATGCCGATCAGCTGATCGCAGGCTTAGAGCAGATCCTTGCGGATCTGGACAGCGGCAAGCTGACCTTCGATATGAGCTGCGAGGATATCCATATGTTCATTGAGCAGGAGCTGACCCAGCGTTTGGGGGATGTGGGCAAAAAGCTGCACACCGCCCGTTCCCGGAATGACCAGGTGGCGCTGGACATCCGGATGTATCTGCGGCAGGAGATCGATACCATTACCGCCTTGATCAAGGCGCTGATCGCTGCGGTTACCGAGAAAGCTGAGGCATACGCAGACACCATTATGCCCGGCTACACCCACCTGCAACGGGCGCAGCCTGTGACCTTCGGTCATCATCTGATGGCGTATGCCATGATGCTGCTGCGGGATCTTGATCGGCTGGCAGACTGCCGCAAGCGAATGAATCTATCCCCCATCGGTTGCTGTGCACTGGCTGGCACTACCTATGATACCGACCGGCGCTTTGAAGCCACGCAGCTTGGCTTTGACGGGATCTGCAGGAACTCTTTAGACGGTGTTTCCGACCGGGATTTCTGTGCAGAGATGCTCAGCTGTCTGGCAGTACTGATGATGCATCTTTCCCGGTTTTCCGAGGAGATCATTCTCTGGTCCAGCTGGGAGTTCCGGTTTGTCACTTTAAGTGACTCGTATACCACCGGCTCGTCCATTATGCCCCAAAAGAAAAATCCGGATATGGCAGAGCTGGTCCGGGGCAAGACCGGCAGAGTTTATGGCGATCTGATGGCGCTGCTGACGGTACTGAAAGGTCTGCCCCTTGCCTACAACAAGGATATGCAGGAGGATAAGGAAAGCATTTTTGATGCCTGCGACACGGTGAAAATGTGTTTGGAGGTATTTACCGGGATGGTAAGCACCCTTTCCGCCAACGAAAAGGAAATGTATGCCGCCGCCCAAAAAGGCTTTATCAATGCCACCGACCTTGCAGATTATCTGGTGAAAAAGGGACTTCCCTTCCGCAGCGCTTATAAGATCTGCGGCGAGCTGGTGGCTCTGTGCCTCCGGGAAAACACCGTCTTGGAGGCGCTACCTTTGGAAACTTATCAGCGTTACAGTGAAGCCTTCGGGCAGGATCTTTACGAACACATTGATCTGAACACCTGCGTGCAAAAGCGGATCAGCGAGGGCGGCACTTCCCCGGATTCCGTATATGCACAAATCAAATGGGTAAAGGAGCAGCTATGATGAAGGGACGCAATTTCTTAAAGCTACTGGATCTGACATCTCAGGAAATCCAGCAGCTTTTGGCGCTGTCTGCCGACTTAAAAGCAAAAAAGAAGGCAGGTATCCCCCACGCGCTGTGCCAGGGAAAAAATGTGGTGCTGCTGTTTGAAAAGGACTCGACCCGCACCCGCTGTGCCTTTGAGGTGGCTGCCCGGGATCTGGGTATGGGCTGCACCTATTTAGGGCCTTCCGGCTCTCAGATGGGCAAAAAGGAAAGCATTCCCGACACCGCCCGGGTGCTGGGAAGAATGTATGACGGCATCGAGTACCGGGGCTTTGATCAGCAGATTGTGGAAGAACTTGGAAAATTTGCCGGTGTGCCGGTTTGGAACGGCTTGACCAACGAATTCCATCCTACGCAGATCCTGGCGGATTTTCTCACCATACAAGAGCATTTCGGCGAACTGAAGAGCAAGAAACTGGTATATATGGGTGATGCCCGGTACAATATGGGAAATTCCTTGATGGTTGGCTGCGCCAAGATGGGTATGCATTTTGTAGCCTGCGCTCCTCAGAAATATTTCCCCGATGCTGCATTGATCGATGTGTGTCAGCAGATCGCCAAGGAAACCGGCGCTAAGCTGGAGTTTATCACCGATCCGGAAACCGCGGTCAAGGGCGCGCACATTCTCTACACCGATGTGTGGGTGAGTATGGGTGAGCCGGAAGCCGTTTGGGAAGAGCGGATCCGGGATCTTTTACCCTACCGGGTGACGATGCATTTGATGGATGCTGCAGGTGCGCAGTGTAAGTTTATGCACTGTCTGCCGGCATTCCACGATCTGAACACCATCATTGGCAAGCAGATCGGTGACAAGTTCGGTTTGGACTGTATGGAGGTCACAGACGAGGTATTTGAAAGTGAAAAATCCATCGTGTTTGACGAAGCAGAAAACCGGCTGCATACCATCAAGGCCGTTATGGCCGCCACGCTGGCAGATATCTGACAAAAAAGGTGCTGACCCAAAAAAGGGTCAGCACCTTATGTTTATCATCAGGGATCTAGTAATTCTCCCAAATCGATATTGCTGTCGCCAATGACAAACTTTTCCTCATCATAGGCTTTTTTGGCCGCATTATACCATCTGTTGAAAGCCCCCAAAGACGGGAACTTATGGAAAAATTTCGTCTTTTCCGAACTTTCCAGCGCCATATATTCCTGATAGGTATATTCCTCCACCGGTTTCTCCGGCGCCATCGTCTCTGTAGGAGGCGGAGTAGTCTGCTCCGGTGTTTCAGGCGTTGTAGGTGTTGATGGCGTTACCGGCGTTGTGGGCGGAGCCTGATCGGTAAAGCCCGTACCTGAAGAATCGTTGCTATCCTGTACGGGATCCTTCTCAGTAGGCTTCGTACTTTCCGTGCCGGTGCTTTCAGTCGTTTCCTCCGGTGCAGTTGTCTCGTCCGTTGCAGACGGAGCGGTAGTATCCTCTGCTCCGGATTGGGGGGCAGTCCCCTCCTCTGTATCATAGGTCTGATCGGTGGCTTCCTGCCAGCTGCCGGTGGTAGTTTCCCGGTGCGGATCATCTTCAGAGGTCTTATCCACGATCACAAAAATCACACCCACGATCAAAGCAACTGCCAGCACACCGGTAGCACCTATAATGACCCATTCTTTTCTTTGGATGACCCAATTTTTTGCTATAGCAAACCACTCTTTTGCGATAGCAAGCCACTGCTGCATTTTGCTGTATATGTTATTCCACACAGCCGGTCTCCTGTAGTTTTCCTAAGAAAACATCCACATCCCGGAGCGCAGCATCCCGGGCAACTTCATATTCAGCCGTCAGCGCGTCTGCCATTGCTTCCCGGTCGCCGCCCTTTTCCAGAGTCTGCCATAAAAGCGCGCCGGTATCATTCAGCGTAAGCATACCGTCAAAATCCAGGCTCTGCTGACCCAAGGGCATAACCACCCATGTATCTGCCACCTGACGCAGTACAAATCCTTCTTTGATCTTCATTCCTTTACCTCCTGTGCCACCTTGCACATCGTCTCATAGCTCAACTGCGCAGCTGCCGGCTCCGGCAAGTTGTGCAGCTCAAAAACCGGCACTTCCCGCACCAGCTTATCCACATGGGAGAGCATCAGATCCAGATTTTCCTGCCGGTAGAACCGGTGCAGGGTTTGACTGAATACCCGGTAGACCGCCTCCTTGTTGGTAAGGCGAACGATGGAATTTTCCTTTGCCTGCTTCAAAAAGCAGATACCAGCCAGAGGAACCCGCATATTTTGATTAATACCGTCCTTGCCGCACCAGGGTGTGCCGTAGGCATACCACTTCCCATCCAGCCGGCGAAGGGCAGGCTTATCGTCGTTAAACACCTGAGCCTTTTCTCCAAAGACCTGCTGCCACAGCTTGGTATGGGTAGACTTGCCGGTACCGCTGGGTCCTGAGAATAAGTACGCTTTTCCATCCATTGCCACGGCAGAAGCATGAAGCATAATGCCATTATAACGCATCAGTTGCAAGTGGAATTGCGCGCCCGACTCCATGTAGCAAACATCGTCGCCGGACAAGCCGGGCCAATTATCCGGTTTGTATTGTGCTTCAGATATAGTAATATCTGCTGTTTTTTCGCTGTCAAAACTGTACTTTTGACAGCGCTGCTGCATACCGCCGGATTCCGGCACCTGCACCAGCAGATCTGCGATTTTGCACAACATACGGCAATCTCCTTATATACTCAAATTTCACAAAGCGTTACTTCGAGTATCATATCATCTTTAGACACATTTGTCAACAAACGCCTTTATCCATTTTCTTGCCGATTTTATACTTTTTCAGTTGAAATATCCCCAAAAAGGCGTTATAGTAGTAGTGTATTTTAGAAAAAGAGGTCACGCTATGACGAACCCGATTATAGATGCATACAGCAGCATTTTGCAGAAGGAACTCATCGCTGCAATGGGCTGCACAGAGCCTATTGCCATTGCCTATGCCGCGGCAAAGTGCCGGGATGTTTTAGGCTCGCTTCCGCAGCATTGCCGTGTCCGATGCAGCGGAAACATCGTAAAAAATGTTATGGGCGTTACCGTCCCCAACTCCGGTGGACTGAAGGGCATTGATGTGGCTGCCGTATTGGGTGTTTTAGGCGGTGATGCCAATAAGGATCTGGAAGTTCTGGAATCTGTGACCCAGGAGCATATCCGTCAGGGTACACAGCTGCTGCGCAACGGCTTTTGCAGCTGCTCCCTGGAGCAAAATGTGGAGAATTTGTACATTCTCATTGAGCTATCCGCCGAAAAAGAATCCGCCAAAGTGGAGATCCGCAACTATCACAAAAATATTACCCTCATCGAAAAGAATGGACAGGTGCTTTATTATCAGGAGCCCAGCTGCAGCGAGATCAGCGTGAAGGATGATCCGGACAAGGCACTTTTGAATATTGCAGACATTCTGGATTATGCCCGCCAGCTGCAGGAAGGCGAAATTACCCAGCTTTTGGAATATCAGCTGAAATGCAATCTTGCCATTGCCAGGGAGGGTCTGAAAAAGCCTTACGGCGCCCGGGTGGGTCACACCCTGCTTGCGCCGGTCAAGGAGCTGACCCCGGAAACTGCAAGAGCTGTTGCAAAGGCATACGCCGCCGCCGGCAGCGACGCCCGTATGAACGGCTGTGCTATGCCGGTAGTGATCAACTCCGGCAGCGGCAATCAGGGACTGACCGCCTGCCTTCCGGTAAAGACCTACGCAGATGCCTATAATATCGGTAAAGGCAGAATGCTGCAGGCTTTGGCTGTCAGCAATCTCATTGCTATCCACCAAAAGCAGTATATCGGCAGCTTGTCCGCCTACTGCGGCGCTGTCAGCGCTGCCTGCGGTGCAGGCGCTGCCATTTCCTATCTCTTAGGAGAAAACTTAAGCAAGCAGGAGATGTACCGCCGGGTATCGGACACCATCACCAACACCATCGGCACTGTGGGTGGAATGGTCTGCGACGGGGCAAAATCCTCCTGCGCCGCCAAGATCGCCACTGCCGTGGACTGCGCCATCACTGCTTATGAACTAAGCCGGGCAGGCTTTGCCTTCCAGCCCGGTGAGGGATTGGTTATGGACTCGGTAGAGGATACCATTGAAAGCGTAGGACGAGTGGGCAGAGAAGGTATGCAGGCTACGGATGCGGAGATATTACAAATTATGCTCAGAGAAGATGCTTAATCAAATTTCAGTTTACCTCCGTTGTCATTGCGAAACCCGTCCGCAGACTGGTTGTGGCAATCTAAAAGAATGCAGTTAGTACAGTAGATTGCCACGCCAGTGTGAGCACTGGCTCGCAAAGACAGTTTCAATGTTTCAAAAAAGCAAAAAAGAGCAGTGCGTTAAGCACTGCTCTTTTTGCTATTTACTTCAGGTCCACGCTCAGCTCCCAGGCTTCACGCTTGCGGAACTGGTCGGCAAACTTACGCTTCAAAGCGCCCTTGCGCTCTAAGTGGACATAGCATGCCCGGTCACAGGCTCTGCCGCAGATGGAGCCCACATAGCCATGCTTGATGGGAGGATAGAAGAAGGTGCGGTCGATAACAGCTCTTGCCTCTTCCGGAGTCAGCTTTGCTTCACCGCTGGCGATCTCGTAGCGGTTGGGCAGGTCAGCAAAAGCATCGGCAGGCATAAAGGGATTGTTCTTCATGCTTGCGCCGTTGTAGTAAGCAGCGCACTGCCAGTTATCGATGCTGCCGTCCTCGGCAGACATTGCTTTACCGGGGCAGGCCTTAACACACTCCTTGCAGCCGTCACACAGGTGAGGAGTTACCAGAGGCGTTTCCTCCAGCTCTGCATCTGTGAGAATGAAGCAGAAGCGGTTGAAAGGACCGTTTTCATCCGTCAACACCTGACCGCTGAAGCCGATCTCGCCAATGCCGCACAAAACAGCGGACTTGGTGTAGTTCAGCTGGGTCTCCTGGGGAATGCCGCGGTAAATATCTTCATAAGTGATCTCGGGGTTGGTATCCTCAGGATCGGCGGTGATCAGCTGGTTACGCTTCTGAGGAACTGCCAAAAAGCCTGCGTCCTCAATGAGACCGCTGAGCCGCAACAGAGCCATAGGCATCATAGTCTCCTCGATTGCCTCCACACCGGTGGTGCAGTACTGGTGGTAGCTGATACCCTCTTCGATGCCACGGAAAGAGCCGCGAAGCACGCGGAAGCCAAGGCAGATAACGGTCTTGGTCTTGTCAAAGATCTTCAGTACAGGCTCGTCCTTAAAGCGCTCGATGCCGCCAAAGCCCACATAGTCAACACTATATTTCTTCGCTGCATCGATGATCTGCTGGCGTAAAGTCGTTTTATCCATTATTTCACGATTCCTTTCTCCTGCAGATGCTTATAGCAGGCAACATCGCACTGCTTGCCGCACAGGCAGGTCACATAGCCGGTAACGTGATTGGGCATAAAGTCCAGCTCCGGGTAGATCGCCCGGGCGCTCTCGGCATCAAAGCGGACATCACCGTTCAAGATCGCCTCTCTCTGAGGATGATCCTTCAGTGTTTCCTCGGTCATCAGAGGATTGCTCTTGTGCGCGCCACGGTAGTAGACGCTGCACTGCCAGGTATCGGTGCCGTTTTCCAGAGAAACCGCCTTACCGGGGCAGGCATCCACGCAAGCACCGCACTTGTCACACAGATTCTCGCCGAAGGCGGGATCTGTATCCAAAGGCATATCGGTGACGATGAACACAAAGCGCACAAAGGGACCAAACTCGGGTGTGATCACATTGCCCTTGGCGCTGACACTGCCAAGTCCGCAGGCCTGAGCAGCATGGGCAAAGTCCATAATGATGTCGGGGGTCGGCTTGCCGGGTGCAATAGGTTCTGCGTACTGCAGCTCATATGTATCGATGAGCTCGGGATTCTGGGTCTTGTCACCCTTGATCTTCAGGTTGGACACATTTCTCTGAACACAGGCATCGAAGCCTTCGTTTTCGATCAGAGCAGCCATCTTCAGCAGGAAGATCTCGGAAAACTCTTCGTCGATGTACTTAACACCTAAGTTGGTGTAGTTATGGTACTGGGTCTTCTTGTCCATGCAGTAATACAAGCCCTTGGGAACACGGAAACCGAAGCCCAAAACGCAGGTAGCGTGGGGCAGGATCTGCTTGGGATCTCTCTGCAAGGGCGCGTCGGCGAAGCGCTCGATGGGAGCAATACCGCAGATATCAGCGCCGTATTCCTTGGCTTTTGCCTTGATAAATTCACTGGTAAGCATACCGTATTACCTCTCTTTCCTTAGCGGTCCATTTTCCAAGCCTTGCCGGTACGCAGAGGCTTTTCGAAACGGCCTTCCATACAGCCGCCCTTCTTCTCCAACATACTGACGCAGGCACGGATACAGCCGCCGCACTTTGCCATATTATAGCCGACCCAGTTGGGGAAGTAGTGATCCAGTGCGCCGTAGACCTTCACAATGGTCTCCTCATTGGCCTCTGCCTTACCCTCTAAGAGGTCCAGGTCGCCGTTTTCGTTCTTATCAAAAACTTCCTTGGGAACAAAGGGGTTATAGTAACGGCCGCCGTGGGTATAGAAGGCGTAGCACTTCCACTCGTCCAGCTTGCCCCACTCACACTTCTTACCGCCCACATAAGCAACGACACTCTCGGTCTTGCTCAGGCACTGACCCGGGCACTCCCGGACACAGGCCATACAGCGCCGGCACAGAGGATCGCCGTCATACATGGGGTCGGGCTCCAGCTCAGCATCGGTGAAGATAAATGCCAAACGCTGCAACGGGCCGAACTCAGGTGTCAGGAACATCTTGCTCCAGCCCATTTCGCCCAAACCGCAGGCAACACCCGCCAAGCGGAAGTGGACCAGAAGATCCGGAGGAACTGTGCCTTCCCGGACAGCGCGGGTAAAGTGCACGGTGCGATGGTGGACAGGCTTACCCTTGGAGTCCTCGTTGACCTGGATCTGCTCCTCGGGAGAAAGGGATGCGCCCTGAGAAGCGTCCATATCAGAAATGGGACCGCGGGCGCCGGTATTGCGGTACAGCATGGCTTCATAGCCGTTGTCCTCGATGAGTCTGCCTACCTGATACAGCACTGCCGGGGCAAAAATATCGTTAATGCCGCCGTATGCCATAGAGGGGTACTGGTAGAACTGTGTACCCTCCTCGATGCCTCTCTGGACACCTCTGGGGATACGGAATGCCATACCGATGACACTCTTTGCTTCCGGGAACAGGTACTTAGGATTCATTTCCTCAGGCATGGTAGGATCGTCAAAACGGTCCATACTGCCGATGCCGCACAGGTCAGCGCCTGCTGCCAAAGCAATTTCCTTGATCATTGCACTGGTTAACATCTGATCATCCTCCGCTGAAAAATTTATGTTTTTTCTTATCGGTGCAAAAGGGGGCACGCCCCGGCGCGCACCATCATTAGTAACATAATAGCACTATTTTCCCACTTGCGCAATTATGAAAATTAAGGTAGAATATTGTATAATAAAGATTTTTCGAAGGGAGTTGCTGATTTTATGGTGAAACAGATGCGTTTTGAGGATATCAGTCCCTTTGTTCGCGCCGCCATCACCCGGTCACTGTCTATGGAAAAAGCACCCCAGACTACCATCGCCTATGATCATAGGATCTTTTATGTGCTCAGCGGCAATGGCTGCATCGAAGTAGATGGTACCCGCATAGAAGTCACCTCCGGTGCGCTTCTGTACTGGATGTCCGGCACACCTTATACGCTGCTGCCTTCTCAGGACGGTCTGCAAATGATCGTCATCAATTTTGATTTTCTGCAGGACAAGGCTGATGATGTTGCTGCCCATCCGCCGGTAACGCCACAAAATTTCCAGCCAGGAAAGCTCTTGGAGCAAATCAGCTTTTCCAACGCGCCTATGCTGAACAAGCCTCTGCTGATAGCCAATCTTCCGTCTGTTCTGCCCTACCTGCAGAGTATGCTGCAGGAGGCAGATATTCCCACCATCTGGAGTAATTTTCAGCTAAGCAGCCTGCTGCGGGTAGTGCTCACCGCTATGTGCCGTGCCGATTCCTATGCCAGCAACACCAAGCGCTCCACAGATTCCTTCCAGCAGCTGCTGCATTACATTCACGATCACTACACGCAGCCGCTGTCCAACAGTTCCCTTGCCAAGCGGTTTAATTATCATCCCAATTATATCAGCCAGCTGTTCACCCAGCATACCGGTGTTTCGCTGCACCAGTATCTGCTGCGGATCCGGGTGCGGCAGGCGCTGTACCTGCTGCAGACCACAGAGCTGCCCATCAGCGAGATCGCGACTCGCTCCGGTTTCGGCAATGTGAGCTATTTCTGCCAATACTTCAAAAAATGCACCGGCTATCCGCCGTCGTCTTTCCGATTGTGAATTTTGTCTTAAATCTACAAAATACTCCCTTGTCTATTGGCCAAGGGAGTATTCATTTCACCTTATATCCCGCATTCGTTTAGCGCCCCATAATATTACATCTTCCGCAGTTGGACAATTGGCGCTGTCGGATATTTCCTGCAAATTTGTAATTGTTTGCAGATCCTCATTCTTTTTTGCAATTCGCAGGGCTTCCTCTATTGCATATTGAATATCTTTCTTGACCTGCTGAACAGATATTCCGTTGCTCATAGCAACGCTTTGCAATATACGCTCTATTTGTTCTTTCTCCATTAACAGCTCTCCTCTATACCCTTGTTACTTCTTACTTGTAAAAGTTTAGAAGTTATATTCAAACTCTAACTTGTGTAAACTGGTTTTGTCAAGAAAATGTCTTCGACATATTTCGACAATTCCATAACCGAAGAGGAGAAATGTATGGAATCTCACGGAACTATTCGCATAAAGTTAGACGAATTATTAAAAGAGAAAGAAATGAGCAAAGGCAAGCTTAGCCACCGGGCAGAGATGCAGCGGACACAAATCAACAACTTTTGCAAAAATAAAGTAACGCGACTGGATACGGATGTACTTGCACGGATCTGCTATGCATTTGACTGCAGCATTTCTGATCTGTTGGAATACATTCCGCCGGAGCAGGAATAAAGCGAGCAAGAATCTTCACAGACAATAAAGCGATCTTCGCTGGCGCTCAGGATGACAGCAAAAAGCAGATCAGGACGCCGGTGTGCTCACCGACTCGCAACAACAGATAAAGCGCGTTGACCCAATCGGTCAACGCGCTTTATTATATTTACTTCAAATCAACAGGCAGCTTCCAGTCTTCTCTCTTACGGAACTTGGTGGTAAAGGCATTCTTCAGCATACCCTTATCCTCCAAATGGATATAACAGGCCCGATCACAGGCTCTGCCGCAAATGGAAGAAACATAGCCGTGCTTGATGGGCGGATAGTAGAAGGTGCGGTCCAGCACTTCCTTTGCCTGCTGGGCATCCAGCTTTGCCTCGCCCTTAACGATCTGCTCGCGGTTGGAAAGGTCACCGTATGCCTCGGGGGGCATAAAGGGGTTCTTGCTCATATTGGCGCCCAGATAATAGGCTGCGCACTGCCAGTTATCCCGCTTGCCGTCCTCGGCAATTGCCTTGCCGGGACAGGCGTTGACGCATTCCTTACAGCCGTCACACAGGTGGGGCTGCACCAAAGGTGTTTCCTCCAGCACCGCATCGGTGAGGATAAAACCGAAGCGCTGGAACGGGCCGTTTTCGTCGGTGAGCACTGCACCGTTTAAGCCACGCTCGCCAATGCCACACAGAATTGCAGACTCCGGATAATTCATCTGGGTCTCCTTGTCCAGGCCACGGAAGATCTCTTCGTAGGCCATCTCCGGGTTGGTGTCATCCTTGGAGGACATAATCAACTGATTCTGCTTCTGGGGAACAGCGGTATAGCCGCCGTCTTCCAGAACTGCGCTGGTCTTCAGCAGAGCCATAGGCATAACGGTCTCTTCAATAGTCTCCACGCCGGTGGTAGAGTACTGATAATAGGTGGTTCCCTCTTCCACACCGCGCAAGGAGCCGCGCAGGACCCGGAAGCCCAGGCAGATGACCGTCTGTGTCTTGTCGTAGATTTTGCCCACAGGCTGGTCAATAAAACGAGAGATCGGACCAAAACCCACATAGTCTGCGCCGTTCTTCATTGCTGCATCAATGATCTGCTGGCGAAGAGTCTTGGCATCGACAACATCTTTTGCCTTGTTTGCCATCAGATGCTCATAGCAGGCAGTGTCGCACTTCTTACCGCAAAGGCAGGGCGCATAGCCGGTGGCACGGCTGGGCATAAAGTTCAGCTCACCGTATACTGCCCGGGCACTCTCGGCATCAAAGCGGTACTCGCCCTTCAAGATCGCCTCTCTGTGGGGGTGGTCCTTCAGAACATTCTCGTTCATATAGGGGTTGGATCCGTGGCCGCCGCGATAGTAAACGCTGCACTGCCAGGTGTCCGTACCCTTTTCCATGGAAACCGCATTGCCGGGGCAAGCACTGACACAAGCGCCGCAGCCGTCACACAGGTTTTCTGCGTACATTGCATCCGGCTCCAACTCCAGATCTGTGACCAGGAACACATAGCGCACATAAGGGCCAAATTCTTTACAGATCACATTACCCTTCTTGCTGATACAACCGATGCCGCAAGCCTGAGCAGCGTAAGCAAAGTCCATGATCACATCGGGCGTTGCCTTACCGGGCGCAACGGGGCGGGCCAGCTGCAGCTCATAGGTGTCGATCAGCTCGGGATTCTGGGTCTTGTCACCCTTGATCTTCAGGTTGGACACATTTCTTTGGACACAGGCATCATAGCCTTCATTTTCGATAAGGCTCGCCATTTTCAGCAGGAATATCTCAGAAAGCTCCTCATCGATATATTTCACGCCCAAAGATACATAGTTATTGTACTGTGTACCCTTGTCCATACACTCATACAGGCCCTTGGGCACACGGAAACCAAAGCCGATGACGCTCTTTGCCTTGGGCAGGATGCTCTTGGGATCTCTCTGCAAGGGTGCATCTGCAAACCGCTCAATGGGAGCGATGCCACACAGATCAGCACCATAGAGCTTTGCTCTTGATTTAATCAATTCACTGGTAAGTACCATAGCGATTCTCCCCTTTCTCAGTCCAGTTTCCAGGCCTTGCCGGTACGCAGCGGCTCATGGAAACGCTCGGCCATACAGCCGCCCTTCTTTTCCAGCATACTGACACAGGCGCGGATACAACCGCCGCATTTTGCCATATTGTAGCCGACCCAGGAGGGGAAATATTTCTCCAGTGAGCCGTACACCTTCATGATCTGCTGCTCGTCTGCTTCTGCCTTGCCCTCCAAAAGATCCAGATCACCGTTTTCGTTGGCATCAAAGACCTCCTTGGGGACGAAGGGATTATAATGTCTGCCGCCATGGGTGTAGAAGGCATAGCACTTCCACTCGTCCAGCTTGCCCCACTCGCACTTTTTACCGCCCACATAGGTGACAACGCTCTCGGTCTTGCTCAGGCACTGACCGGGGCATTCCCGGACACAAGCCATACACCGGCGGCACAGGGGCTCACCATCATACATAGGATCCGGCTCCAGCTCCGCATCGGTGAAAATGAATGCCACACGCTGCAGCGGGCCAAACTCCTTGGTCAGGAACATCTTGCTCCAACCCATCTCGCCAAGGCCGCATGCAACCGCCGCCAGGCGGAAGTGGAACTGCAGATCCGGCGGGACATTCCCCTCTCGTGTCGCACGGGTATACTGTACGCTGCGGTGGTGGGCAGCTTTATTCTTTGCCTGCTCGTTGACTTCGATCTGTTCCTCAGGAGACAGCGTGTTTCCGGGAGAGCCATCCATATCCGAAACAGCGCCACGGGCACCGGTATTCCGGTACAGCATTGCCTCATAACCGTGGTTTTCGATGAGCTTACCCACATTGTAAAGTACAGCAGGGGCAAAGATCTCATTAATGCCGCCGTAGGCCATAGAAGGATACTGATAGAACTGGGTACCCTCCTCAATGCCCCGTTGAACACCTCTGGGGATGCGGAACACAAAGCCGATCACACTCTTTGCCTCCGGGAACAGGAAGCGAGGATTCATATCATCCGGCACTTCCGGTCCAAACCGGTCCATACTGCCAATGCCACACAGGTCTGCGCCTGCCGCCAGAGCAGCTTCCTTAATCATCGCACTCGTTAACATCTAAAATTCCTCCATTATCTAAGTTTACACAAGCATTTTCCAAAGCATCAGTGCAATAGGTGCAGTTTTCGCAATCCTTACTGCATTCCGACACGAATTTACAGTAATCCTTTGGCAGCTTTCCATTATCCACGATCACAGGATAAAACGCACCGGCGTGGCTGGGCTCCAAAAGCTCCAGAAGATTTCCGTGATAAGTGCCATCCATATAAGCTCTTACGATCTGCTCCGGACGGGGAGATATTCTCGTCGCCAGCTTGGCAGCCACCACCAGATCCTCAAATAAGTACATCTCCTCCGGGCGGACGCAGTTTAAGTGCCGCAGGATATTCTTCTTGTTCTCCTCGTTGCCCACAAACCGGCTGCACATACTGGTGAATTTCGCACCGTTGTCCATCTGAGCGATCTCCTGCTCGTGGGCGACCAAATTATCGTGGAACTGTCTGGCGGAACAGAAATTAAGGCAGCCGCTGTTAGCAAGCATATACAGCTTTTTGCCGTGGTCATCTGCCCAGGCCTTCAGCTTCTTCAGCCGCTTTATGTCCCGGTTCAGCTCCCGCTTATAATAAAAGCCGTCAAAATCCTCTGATAAGTACTGCATACCCTCTATGGTGCCGATCTCCATATTCACAGAGGCGCGCACCTCCAGCTCCGGGAAGTTTTCCTTTACAAAGTGGGCGATCACCGGAGAGGTGGTGGTGATAGACCCCAAATTCAGCTTCTCCTGAAAATCTGAGATCAGGTCGCCGGTCTGCAGCAAAAAGCGCCGGGAGAGGCTGTCCTTGCCGTAGCAGTTGGCATTGAGCAGCATATTCATACCAATGCCCTGATCCGCCAGGTAGCGCAGCTGCGCCAGCTGGACCTGCAACGCCTCATAGGGCATCAGATCTGAATGTGACGCTGTGCCGCCTCTGCCGCTGGGCATATTCCCCCATGCAAAATACACCTCGTGGATTTTCTCTTTATTCCGGACAATCTCATTGAGAAGTCGTCCGCTTTCCTGAAGTTGGTAACCGATCATATATTTCATTTATCCGCACCTCCGTAGTGCTTTTCGTCGACACAGTGCGACAATATCATTTTCCAAAACTATTTTAACACCATTTTCTCTCTTGCGCAATGAATAAATTCAAGTTATAATGTAATAGAACAAAGATTTTTGGAAGGAGCGTGGACGGTTTGCTGCAGCAGATGCGATTTGAAGATATCACTCCCTTTGTGCGTATTGCAATGAACTTGGATATTTCCAAAGAGAATTGCCCGCCCCCGGCACTTTCATACGACCACCGACTGTTTTATGTGATCGGCGGCACCGGCTCCATCGATATTGACGGAACGGACTACGAGATCGGTCCCGGCAGCGTGATGTATTGGATGTCCGGTATTCGCTATGCTTTCCGCGTGGACGATGAACCGCTGAATATGATCGCCGTAAACTTCGATTTTACCCAAAACAACTCCTCGGACACATTGACATATCCCACCGTTGCACCCCAATCCTTTGATAAAAACAACATTTTAGAGCACATAGCCTTTACTAACTTCCCTGCTCTGAACAACCCCATCTGTCTTTTCGACTCCCCTGCCGTGCTGCCCTATCTGCAGGCCATGATCCAGGAATCTGCTATTCCTACTCTGCTGAGCAATTTCCATCTTACCAATCTGATGCGGGTCGTGCTCACTGTGATCTGCCGGGCGGATGCCTACGCAAACCCCAACAAGCACGCCAGCGACTCCTTCCAGAAGATCCTGCACTACATTCAAGATCACTATGCCCAACCGCTGACGAATAAGACTTTGGCAAAGCGGTTCAACTATCACCCCAATTACATAACCCAGCTTTTCACTACCCACACCGGGATATCCCTGCACCAGTACCTTTTGCGTATCCGGGTACGGCACGCGCTGTATTTGCTGCAGACCACGGAGCAACCCATCAGTGAGATCGCATCCCAAACCGGCTTCTGCAGCACCAGCTATTTCTGCCAGTACTTCAAGAAATGTACCGGCTATTCTCCCTCCAGTTTCCGATTGTAAACGGCATATTTCAGTTTGACGAACTGTACAATCTAAACTGTCATTCCGAGCCAGTGCTCACACTGGCGTGGGAATCTACTGTAAACACTGCATTATTTAGATTGCCACACCAGTGACACGGTCACTGGTTCGCAATGACAATGGGGGGGTGCACTGCCCCACAAACCGGAATTTATCTGCATAGAAAGAGCGTGTTGCCAATGGCAACACGCTCTTTTTTTCCTTTTATTAACCCTTGTACAGGATGCCGGCCTTAGAGCCGTAGTCTTTTTCAAATGCGTAGCCGTCGAACTTATCGCCAGCTTCCAGCATATCGATGGTGACATCCTTGCCGCCCAGCTCATCACGGGACTTCTTGCAGCACAGCATGATCTCGGTGCAGTTGAGCAGAGTCTCCACATCGGTGATCATACTCTCACCGTAGACCGCCTCCTTGTAGATCTCCTTCAGCAGGACCAGAATGATCTTGGAGTTATCGATCACAAAGCTGCGAGTGCCCTTTGTTGTGACGATGGTGAAGTGGAAGGGGTTATAACGACCGATCACATTGTAGTACACACCGCGGACACCGTTTTCAAACTCGATGGTGTAAATATCGCAGTCCTGATTCTCGGTGGTCTTGCCCTTGCCGATATATCTGCCGGCCTTAGCCTTGCAGCCAGCCAGCTCGGACATACCCTCCACCACATGGATGGCATAGTCAAACTCGTTGGTGCCACAGGTGCCGAACACAGCCACGACCTCACCGCGATCTTCCACAGGCTCTGCCAGGAACTTCTGGATCTCATCACAGTAACGGATGGAAGATGCACCGATGATCTTGGCACCCTTTGCCAGCAGCTCACGGGTCTTGGCAACATCTGCAACAGAGCCTACCACAGGCTTATCGATAAACACAGGCTTGCCAGCCTCGATGAAAGGCATTGCCAGCTCCAGATGCTTTTCCCAGTTGGTGGGGTGGATGAAGCCGATGTCCACATGCTCCACCATATCCTTCACATCATCCACGACGGTCATATTGAATCTATTGCTGAACCACTCTACCTCCTCCGGTTTCCGGAAGCCCTTGTCCCAGAGGTAGGTGTAGCGCATATCCATACAGTTCGTTTCCATCAGGAGAGCCATTCCTCTGGGATGGGAGGTATCAATACTAACACAGCCGACTTTCAGCATAATTTCCGTCCCCCTTTATTAGATCCGGGCAACACCGGTCTTGCGGGCAGCTTCCGCAACAGCGGCAGCAACAGCAGGACCGACACGCTTGTCAAATGCAGCGGGAATGATGTATTCCTCATTCAGCTCATCGTCAGAGATCAGGTTTGCCAGTGCCTCAGCAGCAGCCACCTTCATCTCCTCGTTGATGTCGCTGGCACGGACATCGGAAGTGCCGCGGAAGATACCGGGGAACGCCAGAACATTGTTGATCTGGTTGGGGAAGTCACTGCGGCCGGTGGCGATCACTCTTGCGCCGCCTGCCTTGGCATCTTCCGGGAAGATCTCGGGAGTGGGGTTGGCGCAGGCAAAGATGATGGCATCCTTAGCCATGGTCTTGACCATCTCGGTGGTCAGAGTGCCGGGGGCAGAAACACCAATAAATACATCAGCGCCCTTGATCACATCTGCCAAAGAGCCCTTTTCGCCCTGCAGATTGGTGACCTGAGCCATTTCTTCCTTGATCCAGTTCAGCTTCTCACGGCCGGCATAAATAGCGCCGGTGCGGTCAGTCATAACCACATTCTTAAAGCCTGCGCTCAGCAGCAGCTTCACGATAGCGATGGCAGCTGCGCCGGCACCGGAGGTGACGATCTTGACCTCTTCCTTCTTCTTGCCAACCACCTTGAGGGCGTTGACAAGACCAGCCAGGGTGATGACGGCAGTGCCGTGCTGATCGTCGTGGAAGATAGGAATATCGCACTTTTCCTTCAGCTTGCGCTCGATCTCGAAGCAGCGGGGTGCGGAGATATCCTCCAGGTTGATGCCGCCGAAGGAGCCGGACATCAAATAAACAGCGTTGACGAACTCATCAACATCCTTGCTCTTAACGCACAGGGGGAATGCATCCACATCACCAAAGGCCTTGAACAGCGCGCACTTGCCCTCCATAACCGGCATACCGGCCTCGGGGCCAATGTCGCCAAGACCCAAAACGGCAGTGCCGTCGGTAATGACTGCACACAGGTTATGACGGCGGGTCAGCTCATAGGACTTATTGACATCCTTCTGGATCTCCAGACAGGGCTGGGCAACGCCAGGGGTATATGCCAGAGACAGATCCTCCTTTGTGTTGCAGGGCACCTTGCTGATAACCTCGATCTTGCCGCCCCACTCACCGTGCAGGCGCAGGGATTCCTTTGCGTAATCCATTATGTAACATCCTTTCTTTTGTTTCCGCCGATTGGGCAGTATACAGATTTTTACTCTTTCTTCATTTTATTGATATTGCCCGGTTTTGTCAAGCAATACAGGGGAAAAATCCCTTTATTTTACGCATCTTTTTCCTGCCGGATCCAAGTAATCGTTTTCCAAAAAGCGGCCATCTCAAAAGAGATGACCGCTTCATTCTTTTAATCCGCTCTTTTGCGTCTTGCCTTTTTCATTTTGTACAGCTCTTCCGTTGCCAGGCGCGCCTTAGTGACGGAAACCGCTCCCTTAGGAAAACAGAAATAGGAAAATTCATTGTCGCCGATGCCGATCACATCCCCGATCTCATACCAGTAGTAATCAGAGTACAAGGTGTGGGAAGCAACCGGTGACTGCTTGTAGTTTAACTTTCCGTCGGCATTTGTAAGATGAAAACCGCTTTCATCGTGGGTCAGATGTCCCTCGCCGATCATACACACGCCGTCTAAGTTTACCTGCACCGCAATATCCACATCCGTATCCAAGAGGTAAGCGCCATCCTCCAACTCTTTACGGACACAGTCTCTTTGCCAGGTATACCAGTTTGGAATGTGGGGGTATTCGGTCTCGCCGGTGAGAGCCATCAGCTGACCGTATTTGTCCATTTCCCACCGCTTCTCACAGGCGTGGCAGGTCAAATGAATGCCCTTGCCTTCCATTTGGTTTTCTGCGCCGCAGTGGGGGCATTTATACAGGATCCGGTGCAGTCCGTCTGCCCGGAAGGGCACATCGATGGACACCTCGTTGTCCCGCTGCCAGGCAAAATTATCAAAGGAGAACGCCTCATCCAGCAGTGCATCCAGCTCTGCCACCGTCTTTTCCTTCACTTCCTGGGCAGTAGCAAGGCACTTGACATGGGCGCTGACCTTTACATCGCGCAGCTGCAGCATATTGTAAAGGGGATCCCGGGCAAAGGCGCCCTGGGTGATCACCGTCACCACCGGCACGCCCAGCCGCTTCATCAATACACCCAGCTTCCTGGGCAAGGCGGTAGCGCGTCCGTCAAAGGAATACCCTGCCTCCGGATACATCAGCACGCTGGTCTTATTTTTCTTCAGCATATACTCTAAATCACGGATCAATGTCATATCCGCAGTATACTTATGCGTAGGTGTGCAGCCCAAAAAGCGCATCAGTACACCCAAAATACCGCTCATAGCGTCCACAGAGGTGACGATACCCATTCGCCTGGGATAGAAAATTCCAAAAGCCAGCTTCATATCCGTAAAGCTGGAGTGGTTCATTAAAATCAGACAGGGCTCTTTTTTGCCAACCAGATCCATACGCTCGGTAGTGTAGGAGAATTTTGTCTTCCACAGGGTAGGCATAGAGGCGATGCGCACCACCGCAGCCAGCAGGCGACTGGGCTTTAAAGGATTTTTGTGTTTCAGCCGGGGCAGCTTGAGGACCTCTTCGTAGGACATTTCTCGGGTGTTGATCTTCATAGATTCACATCCTGTTTATAATTTGTTTACATTTTACTATAACCCACGACGAAATGCAACACACAGATATTTTCAGTATGTCTTTTAGTATCCTTATTGCTTTTGCCTTTGTCTTAGGAACAGCAATACCGCCAAAACGGTCAGAATCACAGCATATCCCAGCACCCACCATATATGTGGAACGATGCCGGGAAAATCTCCTGCCAGAATCGCCCGCTGCATATCTACTGCGTGGACAAAGGGAAGTGCATAAGCAATTTCCTTAAACACACCGCCTACAAGGTCCAGATCAAACCAAATACCGGATAGCCATGCGGAAAGGTTGGTGAGCAACGCACCACAGATACCGCCCACCTGCTTATCGGTAAGCATGCTTCCGCAAAGAAGTCCCAAAGCGATGTAGAGGATAGAAACAGGAATGATACATACCACAGCATATAAAATATTAATTGTAATATCCAGCCCGAGAACGATTGCGGCACTATAGCAGATAACGCATTGAGCGACAGAAAGCGGAATCATAGGCAACGTGTAACCAAGAATGAACTCCAGCGGGGTCAATGGCGTTGTATACAAACGCTGCAATAGCGAACTACCTCTGTCTTTTGCGATAATGGTTGCCGAAAACAGCGTCATAAAAGCCAGACCGAAAACCGTTATACCTGGAGTTAAATGCTGTATCTCAAACAACTTTACGGGGATATTTGCTTGTATAGCACTTAACAATAAAATC
>JAZNQK010000026.1:0-14065 GCA_045590135.1 Faecousia sp. | reverse complement strand
GCCTTGCGTTTTTTCTTCAGCACGATGACAGTAGCCGCTCCGCCGCCGGCAACTACCACACCGCCAACGCACCACAGTGCGACAGCAATGGGCTTAAATGCCTTTTCTGCTGCGATCAAAGTGTCAATCAAGGTGACATATGCCTTAGAGCCTTCTGTCAGAGCATCGTATGCCTTTCTCGCCTTGGAAATACTGATGCCGGAGAAAATGCCTACCTTACCGATCTTGCCGATGAGAGCATCTACCTCACCTGCCGCCGCCTTTTGCAGCTTGGTCAGCTGGATCTTGGCAGAAGAAAGCACTGCGCCATCCACTTGCTCACGCTCTTCCAGGGTCAGCCAGCTGAAGATGGAGTCTGCTTCTACAATAACAGGCTCATCTTCCAAAGTGACCTCGCCAATGGAGGCGATCAGCTGCTTCAGCCGCTCGATTTCAGCGGCACGCAGTGCTGCCAGGATCTCTTCTGCTGCCAGCAGATCGGTGGCATCCACATAGATCTTCTGATAAGTATACAGAGCATTATAGGCTGCACGGATCTCGGCAATCCGGTCCTTATGCTCCAGGGTGATCTGACCCAGATCCTTGATGGTGTCGATCATAGCCTGTACTTCGCCTGCCAGCTTCTTGTCGATCAGAAGATTCAGTTGCTTTTGGGCTTCCTTCAGAGCAGAATAGTTCTTCACATACTGCTTCTGCTGGATATTCATGGACTTATACTTTGCCAGCAGGCTTTCGATCATTTCCTGATCATCCAAGGTGACAGTTTCAGGAAGCGCATCAATGTGCAGCTCCAGCAGCTCACACTCTGCCTCTTCCAGGGTTTCCAGATGCTGAACCAGCGCCTTATGGGTCATTTCCAGTGCATCGTAAGCAGTGCGGGCAGCAATGATCTTCTCCTCCGTTGCCAGGGTGATATCTCTGCCGATATCCAGGATCATCTGATCCACCTTTTCGGCAATTGCCCAATCGTCATCGGTAACGCCTAAGGGATACATATACACTTCTGCGCCGTAGGTATAGTAAATGTTACCGTCGTCACCCAGTACATAGTGGTTGGGGACCATCGGCATTGCCCGGTCGTTATCCGCGGGATTCTCAATGTTGACCCGACGGAAACCACCCTGATCGAACATTGCCACATACAGATTGCCCTTGTCGTCAAAAATGATGGGTCTGTAGAAGCTGGCCTCTGCGCCGGTGGGGAACTTATTCTTATTAAAGGACAGTTCTTCCTTTACGCTGAATACGCCGGTTTCCTTATCGTAAGAGAAGCTGAACAGAGTCTCGGAGAAGTGGCCCCAGATCTTGCCGTTTTCATCCACATTAGGGTCGGCAGCAATGCCGCTGATGAAGTCGATGTTGCTTTCGATGCCGCTGATGTAATCACGCAGGTCATACTCGCCCAGCTTTTCCTTCTTTTCTACATCGTAGACAAAGATCTTGGCGCTGAGGTCTTCCCGCAGAGAGGTACCGGAACCGCCGTGAATGGTACTTGCGCCATATACAAGACCGTCATGGTACACCAGATCGTGAATGGATTGATCCTGAACGATATTCACCTCTACAGTGCGCTCCAGGGTAACCAGGTCGATCATGGCAAATGCGCCGCCATAGATATGGGTGTAGGGCGTTGTGCCTACAAAGAGCTTATCGTCACCTGCGATGAGTCTGTGGGGACGAACCTGGTTATAATTGTCCTCGCCGCCCATAGTTAGCAGCACCTGGTTACGACTGGGATCCTCCATATTGATACGGGTAATGCAACCGGCATTGTAGTTACCTGTGTACAGAACACCCTTATAAACCACGATGGAGTCCGTTTGGGCAGATACCGCGTCAAAACGGGTTACTTCGCCGGTCTCGATATTATATGCTGCGCACTCCAGCGTATTAAATGCGCCCATATAGATCATATTGTCGCCGGGTTCGCCGGTTTCCATACAGTTCAGGTTAACACCATTGCCATAGTCCTCGGCAAAGAGGCCGCTGTATGCCTTGACCTTGCCTGTCTCCAGGTTATAGAGCATAGGCTCGCCGTTATTGGCGTTGTAGGTTGCAATGTTGACGCCCGGATAAATGGGATCATCGACCTCTACAAAGTTATTGGTACGCATACGCAGATTTCTGGTGACATCCTTTAAGCCGGGAACCAGCTCGATCTCCCGGGTCGCAACATCCATAGAGTGCAGGCCCATACCGGACAGCAGGAAGTAAACCTTGCCGTCCAGCTCCTCGCTGATCTCGTAGATAATGTTGGTTTTGACACCCAAATCTACCCATTCCATGGTATTGGAATCGATGGCGATGAGATTCAGCTGTGCAGAAGCGCTGCCGCACAGGATCAAATCCCCGGCAAAGTTCATGCCAGAGAATATCTTGTGCTTTTCATCTACCAGATGGGAAATATCGCAGCGGCCTACGATCTCACCGGACTCTACATCCAGCTTGATTACCTGGTTTACAGGCGTGCCGTCGGTATTCTTGTCGCCGGTGATGCCAATATAAAGATATCCATCCTTGTAACGCATGGATCCGGTATAGGTGGCATCTTCATGGAGTCTGCCGTAGTTGCGGGTCTCTCCGGTCGCCATATTATAGCGACCGACCGCACCAGAGGGATACATTCCCACATACATATAACCGTCGCCATATTCCAGGGAGAAAGCATCATCACATTCGGCATCGATGGTATCAGCGTCCAGCACGGTCTCGCTGATCTGCGCCACAGGATCATAACGGACAACATAACCATTTTCGCCACACAGCCAGACATTGCCGTCGGGGTCTACCTCTGCGCCATAGGCTCTGGAAAGGCCGGTGGGAACTTCGTCGATGAGCAGACCGTTATCCAGGTCAAGCACCAGCATTGTCTTGCCTTCGCATGGCATAAACATATAATCGCAGCCATTGACCTGGGCAGTAACACCGTAGTAACCGGGATCCAAAGCCTTGACGGGTCCCTTGTCCACCAGCATGGGCTTGACAGTCTTTTCTGTGCTTACCACTGCCTTATCCATAATGTCGCCGGGGGTCATAAAGATCTGGGACAGGATCATATAGGATCTGGAAGCGTGGTACATAGACTTCTTATAAGCCTGCAGGACCAGGATGTACTCCTCTTCCTCGCCGAATTCCCAGGTGCCGAAGAAAGACTGACCGCCGTCCTCAGTTGTGGCAGTATCTGCGTAGTTGGTAAAGACTGCCTTGCCAACACGGTTGCTCAGATCCAGGGCTTCGCCGATACCCTCCGTGTCAGCCGGCAGAATGTACGCGGCGACGGTGCCGGAATAAGTTGCATTTGCGTGGTTTGCGCCTACAGTATACAGACCCTTGCCGGGAGACTTGATCTTCAGAGCGATCCACTCGGATTCATTGCTGTAAGCGGCCAAGCCGTAAGACAGCCAGCGCAGGGATGCCAGGCTTCCAATGTCCTGTGCCTGCCAGGTCCAGTTGGAGATGCCGCTTGCATAACGGCTGTCCAGCTTATCCAGCACATCCTTAATGTACACAGATCCCAGATCGATCTTGTTCATAGGATCGTTGTAGTCCACATTGTAGACTGTACTGCCCGCAGGAATGGGCTTGGGCTCGGGAGCGCGGTAGGGAATGATATCTGCAGGTGTGGCAATACCCTCCTTTGTCAGCGTCACGGTGTCCACATACAGTGCTGCGTGGGCACGACCGGGCAGATCAGAGGTAAAGACCAACATATATTCCTTGCCGGCTTCCATAGTGATCGCGTTGCCGAAGGTGGTACGACCGGGAGTAGCAGCAAGACTGCTATTGGTGGCGCCGTTATCGTAGTTGGTAGTACCGATTGCCTTGGAAGCTTCAATCGCTGCACGGATATCCGCGGTATCAGCAGGCAGGATGTAAAGGCTGCCTTGCTTTGCGCCGTTGGTATGGGTCAGGTAGTCCAGGGTCACCTTATAGTTGCCGGTGCCGGGGCTGCGGATGGTGAATGCATAGTAATAATCAGAGTTAATGACCTTGGTTTCGGGGTCACGGCTATACATACATACGCCGGGCCACTTAAATTCTCTTGTGGGACCAACACCGCCAAAGATCACATAGGAGGCTGCGCCCATATCAGAAGAATGGTACTTCCAATCCAGATGACCGGCGTTATAGTAATTCTTAACCGTGGTCTGCACTGCATTGGTGCGGATATTCTGCTCCGCAAAGGTGCCGCCCAGATACTGGAAGCTATCGTTATGTCCAAGATCGAAATCATAAACAACCTTGTCTCTCTGGGTAGCAACTTCCTTCTGCTCCAGCTCTTTTTCCAGTTCAGGCGTGATATTTTCAGGAGCTGCAGTGCCTTCCTTGGTCAGGGTGATGCGGTCATAATACATCGCTGCATTGACACGGCCTGCATCATCGGAGGTAAAGACCATAATGTACTCTTTACCCAGCTCCATAGGGATGAGCTTATTAAAGGTAACGCGGGCAGTCTCTTCCTTGGTCTTGCCGTTGTCAAACTTGATCACGCCCACAGCTTCGCCATTTTCGATGGCGGCAGCGATGTTGGAGGTGTTGTTGGGCAGGATGTAAATGCTGCCCTGCTTGGAGCCGTTGGGGCTGACATAGTATTCAGCAGTCAGCTTATAGTTGCCGGTACCGGGGCTGCGGATGGTGGTAGCATACCAGTAATCACCAATCACTTCGCCCGCAGCAGTCTTGGCATACATAATGAGGTTATAGAACTGCTCGGTAGTGCCAAAGTTAAAGTAAGGCTTGTCGATGCCATCCATTCTGGAATGGAACTTCCAGTTCAGAGTGCCGTTTGCGTAGAACTCTGCCACGGCATTTCTGCCGGCGGAGGATGAGTTCATATTTCTGTCGTTGAAGTTAACATTGTCACCATAGGTCAGACCCTTATCGTTGAGACCAAACTCATAGACGATCTGATCTCTCTGGACAGGAGGCAGAGGATCTGCGCTGTTGTCAGGCACTTCCGGCTGGGGAGGCGGTGTCGTGCCCTCTTTGGTCGCAACCACGCTGTTTAAGTACACAGATGCCCGGTCTGCACGGACGGAGCTGACCGCATCGTTGGTAAACACCAGCAGGTATTCCTTACCGGCTTCCATTGCCACTTTTTCAGATGTAACGCTGCCGTTGCCTAAATTGGTACCGGAGGTAATAGCCGCATCCTCACAACTGAAGGCAGCTATTGCTGTACCTGCCGCCACTGCCGCTGCAATATCCGTTGTATTACCGGGCAGGACATATACGCTTACCTTAGACGCGCCAGTCTGATGAGTGGCAAAATTGACCGTCAGCTGATAGTTGCCGGTGCCGGGAGAACGAATAACTGTTGCAAAGTAGGCGCCGGGTTTATGGGAAGATGTCAGAACCAGACTATAGTTCACATTGGCTGCACCGTAATTGAAGCCAAATGCAGTTGCGCTACCGGTAACATTGCCGGCACTGTGATAGTCCCAGTGAATGTTGCCTGCTGCATAAAGGGCATCCATCGCTGTGCGGATCTTTACAGGCGCGGTATTCGTAGCTGTCAGATTAACAGATGCGAAGGGGCGGTTATCCCCTGCTGCATATTCGTAGGTGTTGTTCCGCAGATCAAAATCATACTTCAGCTGATCCACCTGCAAAACTTCTTCCGGGGTTGTCTCTTCAGGAACGGGGGCCGTTGTCTCCTCGGGGGTCGTTGTCTCCTCGGGAATGACTGCTGTCTTTTCAGTCAGCTTTGCGCCGCACAGGTACAAAGATGTACGGTTACCGGCGGTGTTCTTTTCATCATTGGTGAACACCAGCAGGCATTCGCCGCTGTCATCCAGGGAAACAGTAGTATCGAAGGTCACAGAGTCCAGTCCGAGAACAGTACCGCTGGTGAAGCTGCCCTCACAGGAGAAGGTGCCTACTGCAGTGGCCGTGGCGATCGCACCTGCGATATTGGTGGTGTTGGCAGGCAGAATGTATACACTGCCCTTGCCTGCGCCGGTGCTATGGGTCGCATAGTTTAAGGTCAGCTTATACTCGCCTGCGCCCGGTGTGCGCAGGGTGGTTGCAAAATAGGACCCGGTCTTATGCTCGGAGGTGAGCACCAGGTTATAGTTAACATCGACTGCGCCGAAGCTGAAGCCATAGTTTGCAGCCGTACCGGCGGCAGTATTGCCTACGCTGTGATAGTTCCAGTTGGATGTTCCTGCTGCGTACAGATCTGCAACCGCATTTTTGGCGGCAATATTTTTATTAGCTGTTGTGCTCAGATTTACACCTGCCAAAGTAGCGTCACTGGTGCTGCCGCCGCTGGTGTAGGAGAAAGTCTGATTGCGCAGATCAAAATTATAGGTTGCTTCCTTTACCGCAGGTGCATCTGCCTGACGATTCAAGGTGACATTGCCCAAATACAGAGCGGCGCGCTTATTGTTCTGGCTGCTCAGCGCGTCACTGGTGAACACCAGCAGGTATTCCTTGCCGTCTTCCATAGCAACGGCATTGTCGAAAGTAGCTGTACCTTCGCCAAGCTGCGTGCCGCTGGTAAAGCTGCCTTCACAGGAGAAGGTACCCACTGCATTCGTTGCAGCAATGGCAGCAGCAACATCCGCCGTGTCACCGGGCAGAACAAAAACTCTGCCCTGGCTTGCGCCGGTAGAATGGGTAAAGTAGTCCAAGGTCAGCTTATAATTGCCGGTACCGGGAGAGCGGATAGTGGTGGCAAAATAGCCGCCGGCAACCTGATTGGAAGATGCGCCGGCCCGCAGCAGCAGATAATAGTTCACATTGGTTGCGCCAAAAGTAAAGGAAAAGGTGGTATTGGCGCTATTGCTATCCACATTGCCGGCAGAGTGATATTTCCAGTCAAGGGTCCCGGCAGTGTAGCGATCAGCCACAGCTGTTCTGCCGGCTATGGATGAGAAAATGTCACGACTGCTAAAGGTCACATTATCGCCATAGGTCTCACCCCTGTTGCCAAGGCCAAAATCATAGACGATCGTGTCCGCTCCTGCGGGCGTCTGACCCGGATTCTGCTCACCCTCTACGGCAAAAACCATAGGCGGCAGCACAGAAAGGGTCATACACAGCGTCAGGATCAACGCTATGATCCGCTTGCTCGCATTTTTCATTTTGCTTCCTCCTCAATATACTATTCCTTTTAATATCGTAAATATTAAGTTAAATATAGTATATCTGTGTATCAGAAAATTGTCAAACAACTCACAAGATACATCTCTCTTTATATGCGCTTTTTATGCGAATTGGCAAAAATTACATTTTCTAAAGTTTTCGGTATGATCATTGCTTTGCAAATGATCCATTTTCAGTTTGACAGACAAAAAATGTGCCGGAGGGAATTCCTCCGGCACATTATGCGTTGATAAAAACTTATTCAGCTGTTTTAGTTTCCTTGGCAGGTACTGTCTTGCGTTTTTTCTTCAGCACGATGACAGTAGCCGCCCCGCCGCCGGCAACTACCACACCACCAACGCACCACAGTGCGACAGCGATAGGCTTGAATGCCTTTTCTGCTACGATCAAGGTATCAATCAAGGTGACATATGCCTTAGAACCTTCGGTCAGGGCATCGTATGCCTTTCTTGCCTTGGAAATACTGATGCCGGAGAAGATGCCTACCTTGCCGATCTTGCCGATGAGAGCATCTACCTCACCTGCCGCCGCCTTTTGCAGCTTGGTCAGCTGGATCTTGGCAGAAGAAAGCGCTGCGCCATCCACTTGCTCACGCTCTTCCAGGGTCAGCCAGCTGAAGATGGAGTCCGCTTCTACGATGACAGGTTCATCTTCCAAAGTGACCTCACCGATGGATGCGATCAGCTCCTTCAGATGCTCGATAGCCTCGGCTCGAAGCACAGCCATAATCGCCTCTGCCTCCAGCAAGGCGGTTGCATCCACATAGGCCTTTTGATGAGAGGTCAAGGCGTTGTAGGCTGCGCGGATTTCCGCGATGCGATCCTTGTGCTCCAGCGTCAGCTCACCCAGATCCTTGATAGAGTCGATCATTTCCTGAACCGCTGCAGCCGCCTGCTTATCCAGCAACACTTTAAGCACATTTCGCGCCGCTAACAGTTTGTCATAATTCTTGACGAACCGCTGCTGATTCTCAGACATAGCATCGAACTTCTCCTGCAGTCCCTGCAGCAAGGTCTGATGCTCCAGCGCAATGGTTTCCGGAAGCTGGTCGATCTGCAGCTCCAGCAGGTCAGCCTCTGCCTCTTCCAGCAGGAACAGCTTTTGCACCAACGCTTTATCCTTAACATCCAGAGCGTTGTATGCGTTGCGGGCAGCTGTGATCTTCTCCTCACTGTCCAGGGTAACATTGCCGATGGAGAGGATCTTCTGATCCACCTCGTCCGCCTGTGCCCAGTCCTCCTCAGTAACATTCAGCGGATACATACACAGAGAATAGCTCTTCAGGTAGTAGAGATTGCCGTCCTCACCCAGCACATAATGGATGGGAGTATAGGGCATCACGCGCTCGTGATCCCGTGTATTTTCCGTGTTGATCCGGCGCAGACCGCCGTTGCTTTCAAAGGAAACATAGAGGTTTCCGTTGTCGTCAAAGCGGAAGGGTCTGGGGAACCAATGCTTGTTATTGGTAGCATTGTAGGTATTCTTGTCGTAGGAGATCTCTTCCTTGGCGGTAAACTTGCCGGTTTCCACATCGTAGGTAAATGTGAACAGGGTCTCAGAAACCAGTCCCCAGAATCGGCCATTCTCCGCCACATTAGGATCGGCAGCAATGCCGGAGATGAATCCGATATTGCCTTCAAAGCCACCGATGTAATCCCGCAGGTCGAACTCGCCTACCTTTTTCCGGTTTGCTACATCGTAGACAAAGATCTTGGCGCTAAGATCATCCCGCACTGCCGTGCCGGTACCGCCGTAAATGGAGGTAGAGCCGTAGATATAGCCGTCGTGGTATACCAAGGAGTTGATGGACTGATCCTGCACAACATTGCGTTCCACATAGCGCTCCAGGGTGTTCAGATCAATGATTGCAAGGCAACCGCCGTACAGGAACTTATCCGGCGTCGAACCGGCAAAGAGCATATCGTCACCGGCTGCCAATGTGTGCACACGGGCCTGATCGTAAGTGTCATCATTCAGCGTCAGCAGCACCTGATTGCGGGCCTTGTCCTCCCGGTTAAGCCGGGTAACGCAGCCGGCAGCATAGTTGCCGCTGTAAAGAACATCCTTATAGTACAGCATTACATCTGTCTGATCGGATACTGCCTCGAAGTTTTCGCTAATACCGGTGACCGTATTGAATACGGCGCAATGATGGGTATTGTAGCCGCCCATCAGGATCTCATTGCTGCCGGGCAAACCGTTGATCAGTGCACGGGCAGAAGTGGGATTGCCGTACTCGGGATCCACTGCATCGTGATAGGTCTTGATAGCGCCCTTCTCCAGATTGTAAATTCTGGGAACGCCCTGTCCGGTGGAATAAGTAACGATGCTGGGGCCGGGATACAGCGGATCGTCCACATCCACAAAGCTATACTTGCTACAGCGGACAGGAATATTGGCATCCTTAAAGCCGGGAACTGCCTTTACTTCCCGGGTAGCCACATCCATAGAGTGCAAGCCCATACCGTTGAGAACAAAGTAGACTTTTCCGTCGATTTCCTCTGTGACAGAATAGGAAATACCACCATTAACACCCAAATCCACCAATTCCATCGTATTGATGTCGATGGCGATGAACTTATTCTGGGTGCTCTCGCCGCCGATCAGCAGCAGATCCCCTGCAAAGCCGGCGCCATAGATGGAGGTTCTGTCCGGGTCTACCATATCATAAAGATCAGTATAGCCTACGACCTCACCGGTTTTGGCATCCATTTTTACAGCGACCCAGGTCTTTTTACCGTCGCCGTTCTTATCGCCGTTCATACCGGAATAGATGAAGCCATCCTTATACAGCACGCCGTTGGCATAGCTGATGTCGTTGCTGTAGCTGCCCAAATTGGTAAAGGTGTCGGTAGCGATCTCATACTTCATTATACAACCGGAGGGATATGTGCCGAAATATACGCAGCCGTCGGCATATTCTGTCCAATAGCCGGAGCTGGCGTCCGGTGCTTCCTTCTTGTATAGCTTTGTTTCCTCGCCCAAGCCGGTAAAGGGATCATAACGGAACAACTGGGCCTTGTCACCGCAGAGCCAGACAATACCGTTTTCATCTACGGTAATACCTCTGTTCATGGTGAAGGGGATCTCCACCTCGCCGGCGATCACATTATTATCCAAATCGAAGATCAGCATCTTCTTGCCTTCGATGGGCATATACAGATAATCGATGCCACCAATATTCTGGGTAGTGCCGTAATAAGTACCGCCCAACAGCTTCACCGGACCGGGATCGACCACCACGGCATTGATCGTCTTCTCTTCCTCTGCCTCTTCGATCACATCACCGGGGGTCATAAACAGCTGGGAGATCATCATATAGGCTCTGTCATCGGGGAAAGGAGAACGCTTATAACCCTCAAAGACGATAATGTATTCTTCCTCATCGCCGAATTCCCAGGTGCCCACAAAGGTCTGATGACCGTCGTCCGGTGTGGTGATGCCGGTGTCAAGGGTGAAACTCATCAAGCCGATCCGGCAGGAAGGATCCAGGGCCGTATCGATGTCCACCGTATCTGCCGGAAGGACATACACTGCCGTGGTACCGCCGTTACCGGAAATAGCATAGTTCAGACCAACGCTGTAAAGGCCAGCCTTCGGTGCCTTGATCTTAATCGCCAGCCAGTCCATTTCCTTGGCATAAATCGTCAGACCGTGGCGGTGGAACACAGTATCGTCAGCGGCATTGCCCTTCTGATCCACATAGTCCCAGTTATCGATTCCCTGGGAATACCGCTGGTGGAGTTCCTCCTCCGCAGCACCGATCAGCTTGTTACCGGTGTAGATGCCGTGGACCGGATCCCGCAGGTCTAAATCGTAAACCGTAGAGCCTGCAGGAATGGGCTTGGGCTGAGGCTTGCGGTAAGGAACGATATCTGCAGGAGTAGCAACGCCCACTTTGGTCAAGGTAACGCTGTCCACATACAGTCTTGCGTTGGCACGGCCCACTGCGTCGGAAGTAAAGACCAGAATATACTCCTTGCCTGCTTCCATAGAAATTGCGTTGCCATAGGTGCTGCGGCCGGGTACTGCTGCATCTGCACTGTTAGCTGCGCCGTTGTCATAATTGACTGTGCCGATGGCCTTTCCGGCAGCAATGGCTGCGCCGATATCTGCGGTATCAGCCGGCAGAATATAGATACTGCCCTGCGCTGCGCCGTTGGTATGCACACCGTAATCCAGCGTCAGTTTATACTCGCCGGTACCGGGAGAGCGGATATTGAAGGCATACCAGAAGTTATAGTAGGGTTTCTTGGTCTCGTCGTTTCTTGCATACATGCAAAGACCGTTCCAGGCATACTCCTTATCAGCTGCAACGCCGCCAAAGCCGGCGATCATATACATATCCGGTGTGCCGCCACGGTAATTCCAGTTGACGATGCCGTCGTAGTAGAAGCCTTCCACAGTCTTATCCACGGAAGCGTGGGTGACATTCAGGTTAGCAAAGGACTTATCCTTAAACTTCAGGTCACTGTGACCCAGATCGAAATCGTAAATCATCTGATCCAGGGTTTGCTCCTGCTTGACCTCTTCTGCTGCGATATTCAGGATAATGCCGTTGACGGTGGCATAAATATTACCCTTTGCATTATTGTTGGAGATGTAAAATACCAGCAAGTACTCCTGTCCGGAGGTAAATGCCGCAGTATTTGTAAGGGTCTTGCTATCATCCACATAGGCATCGCCATTGTCATAGCAGCTATATGTTCCCAGCTGTGTGGCGGTCTGCAGTGCCGTGTCGATATCTGTGGTAGTGCCGGGCAGCACATAAACGGCTGCACCGCCCAAAGCCTTATTGACCTGATAATTTACAGTAATTTTATAGTTGCCGGTACCAGGAGATACGATGCGGTATGCCACCCAGCCGCCGCCGGGCTTTGCCGCAAAGCGCATACCGGACCAGGCGCCGGTTGTCTTTTGGGTTTCGGGATTTGTGCCGCCCATAACGGTAGCCTGATTGTTACCGCTCTTGCCGGCAAAGGTCCACAGGAGCTGACCTTCATTATACAGCTTGTTCAGGATGTCGTTACGGTTACCGAAGGAAGTTCCCTTCACAGCTTCTACGCTGTCGAAGGCATACTCTGCCTTATCCAGCTGAAGCTTCGGTACCTCTACCGGAGCCGGTGGAATAGGTTCCGGAGGTGTGGGGACTACAGGCGCAACGCCAGGCAGATTCACAGAAACACTGTTGACGGTGGCGTAAATATTCTTGGCTGTATCATTGACGATGCGGAACACAAAAATGTACTCCTCGCCTGCTACAAAATCAGCCTTGGAAGCCAGCTTTACAGATGCATCGGTATAAGCGGTGCTGTTTACATAGCCGTTATACTCACCCATAGCTGTGGCAGAAGCCAACGCCGCTTCTATGTCGGTGGTTGCTCCGGGAAGCAGGTAGACGCTGGCCTTACCCAGAACCTTGTTTGTCTGATAGCCGACGGTGACTTCATAAGAGCCGGTGCCGGGAGATGCAATACGGTAAGCAACCCAGCCGGTATTGTTGGCTTTTGCTGCCCAACGCATACCGCTCCAGGCACTGGGGCTGTTCACGCCACCCATGACAGTGGCCTGATTGTTTGCGCTCTTACCGGCATAGGTCCAGCGGATCTCGCCGTTTGCATACATAGCATTGAGCGTAGCGTTGCTGGCGCCGAAAGAACCGTATACGGAGCTGACCTCAGCAAAATTATACGCTGTGCTATCCAACTGCACAGGAGGATGCGGCTCAATGGGAGCAGTGGTTTCCTCAGGAGCTGTTGTCTCTTCGGGAGTAGTTGTTTCCTCAGGAGATGTGGTTTCCTGGGGTGTGGATACAACGCCCTCCGCATGCAAAGAAAGCAGGTAGGCATGGTTGTTCTGCTCTGTGTAGAACACCAATGTGTAGACTGCATCTGCCTCAAAGGTAAAACTGCCGGCAGAGGTCGTATTCTGCTTAGTGGCATTTTGCGCGTCATAGGAAATAACCGGAGTCGCTGCTGCCACAGCAGTCAAAATATTGCCACTGGCAGTATTGCCGGGGAGAATGTACATCTGACCGGTTGTACCGGTGCTCTGCTGCTGATAAGAGAGCGTCAGGTCAAAGGTGCCTGCACCGGGGCTCTTAATTTTCAGCGCCAGATATTCTGCTCCGGTCTTCGCGGCACGGAAGCGAATACCGTCCCAGTTGGTGCCGTTTCCAAATACCGCTGCGGTACAGTTACTGTGGAAGAAGTGCCAGTTCAGCGTTCCAGCATCATAATAATTCTTAATGGCAGTCTGCGCACCGCTGCTGGCGTTACTCAGGCTCTTATCCGCAAAGCCGGTCACTCCGTCTGCCAATGTAAAGTTAGGGTCATTGTCCAGATGGAAATTATAAGTCACCTTCTGTGGTTGTGTGCCCTCTACTGCAAGGACCATAGGGGGCATTACGGAAAAAAGCATACAGACTGTCAACGCAAAGGATATCATCCGTTTCCATATCTGCTTCATTTCTCTTCCTCCTAATTCAAAATTAGTTTATAACTTGCTGACTACATTATACAAGCACCCCTGTGGGTTTGTCACCTCATCACAAACAATTTTTTCTCCACAAAAAAATGTTGTTTTCGTATTTTTCAATCATATTGTGCAGTATTTACAAACTACTTTGTCCCCTTTTGTGTTACTTTTCTCATAAGAAACGGAACGCAAACTGGAATAATGTAGAATGTAGAATGGAGAATGGAGAATGGAGAATTATTGTGTTGCCTACGGCAACTATTTAAATGATTTCCGGAGGAAATACCTTGCTTTAATTCTCAATTCTCCATTCTCAATTCTCAATTTGCGCGACAGCGCGTTAAACCGGATTTTGACAAATAAAAGATGTGCCGGAGGGAATTCCTCCGGCACATTATGCGTTGATAAAAACTTATTCAGCTGTTTCGGTTTCCTTGGCAGGTACTGCCTTGCGTTTTTTCTTCAGCACGATGACAGT
>JAZNQK010000025.1:0-12780 GCA_045590135.1 Faecousia sp. | reverse complement strand
TCGGGCAGCATACGAGGATGAAGAAATCCAAAAGGAGTTTGCCGAGTGGCAAGCGGAACAAGCTGCAAAGAAAGCAGAGTTAAAACTACATAAGAAAGCGAGAGCTGCCAACACGGCAGGTCTCGTCGTGTATTTCAGCTTCTTCTTTCCTCGGGGCCCTCGTGACTTGGATTCGGGGCGTATCTTCCAACCATTAGCAAAATAGGTTTGGTCGTATCTTGTGAAATAAACAATAAATCCGAACCCATCCCCAACGGGGAATAACTGGTTCGGATTATATTGCTTTGGTGCCGCTGACCGGAATCGAACCGGTACGGATTTTACTCCGAGGGATTTTAAGTCCCTTGTGTCTACCTATTCCACCACAGCGGCGTGTTATTATATTCAATTGCATTATTCCACGACAGACAAAAGATTTTCCGTTTGCGGTGCCCGGCAGAAGCCTCGCCTGACACAGCAGGCTCGCTTCTTGCCGACCGCGGCACTTGCTTGCCCCCTCGCTGTATCTGCCACTGGCAGCGCTCGGGCGCGCAACCACCACAGCGGCATATTGGATTATGCCTAATCTTAACACATATTTTGGTCTGCGTCAATGCCTTGACGCAGACCTTTTTTGGCTTAATTTGTCTTTCCCAGTTCTTTGGTGCGCTTGTAAGCGGCAGCGATGGCATCCATGACACCGCCCCGGAAGCCGTTCTCCTCCAGAACCTTCACGCCCTCGATGGTAGATCCGCCGGGAGAGCACACCGCATCCTTCAGCGCGCCGGGGTGCTGCGAAGATTCCAGCACCAGCTTTGCCGTACCCAGCAGCATCTGAGCGGCAAACAGCAGCGCCTGCTGCCGCGGCAAGCCGCAGGCAACTGCGCCATCTGCCAGTGCTTCCACAAACATACAGCCGTATGCCGGGCCGCAGCCAGCCAGAGCGCTGCCTGCATCCATAAGCTTTTCAGGCAAATATTCTACCCAGCCCGCCTGGGAAAGCGCTTCACAGAACTCTGCAAGTACAGCCTGCTGCACATTTTCTGATGCATCGTAAAGGATCACGCCGCTGCCAACACTCACCGGCGTATTGGGCATAATGCGGATCACGCCGTAATCGCCCCCTGCCATCTGCCGGATGGTGTCCATGGTCAGGCCTGCCGCCATAGACACCAGGACAAAGGGTGTTTCCCGCTTTGCCAGAATGGGGGACAGCTCTTTCAAGAGATCTCCCATCATCTGAGGCTTCACGCCTAAGAAAATATAGCTGCACTCCTGGGCGATCTGCGCCGCTGAGGCGCACTTGCAGCCAAGGGTGTCGGCCAGTGCCTGCGCTTTTTCCATAGTACGGTTACACAGCCACAGCTGCTCCGGCTGCACTTTCTTTGCTGCGGCCTTTGCCAATGCGCCACCCATATTACCGGTGCCAATAAATCCAAACATCATCATTACCTCACTTGACCCGTTCCCCGGATCACATATTTGTAGCTGCAAAGCTCTTCTAAGCCCATAGGGCCTCTTGCGTGGAGCTTTTGGGTGGAAATACCCATTTCGCAGCCAAGGCCGAACTCACCGCCGTCGGTAAACCGGGTAGAGCAATTGACATACACCGCTGCGCTGTCCACCGCCCGGGTAAACCAGTCGGCAGCGGCAGCATCCTTCGTGATGATCGCCTCGCTGTGGCCGGTGGAATGCTTTGCAATATGCGCCGTTGCCTGCTTCACATCGCTGACCACTGCCACCGCCATAATATAGTCTAAAAATTCCGTGTCGAAATCTTCCTCCCCGGCAGGTGTTCCGGGAATGATCTTAGCCGCCGTTTCATCCACACGCAGCTGCACGGGAATCTTGCGCTGGGTCAGCCGCTTGTACAGCTTGGGCAAAAATTCTCCGGCAACATCCTGATGCACCAGGCACACCTCCGCCGCATTGCACACAGAGGGACGACTTGTCTTTGCATTTTCAATAATATCAAGCGCCATTTCCTGATCCGCAGCCTTGTCCACATAGATGTGGCAAATGCCTGTGCCCGTCTGAATGCAGGGCACGCTGGCATTTTCCGTGACCGCCTTGATAAGACCTGCACCGCCTCTGGGGATCAGCAGATCCACATAGCCCACAGCCGTCATCAGCTCCCGAGCGCTTTGGCGGGTGGTGTCCTCCACCAGCTGCACCAGCGCCGGTTCCAGACCTACTGCTGCAAGACCGGTCTGCAGGGCATCCACGATGGCTTTTGCCGAGCGGTATGCCTCTTTGCCACCCCGGAGCACACAGGCATTGCCGGATTTCAGTGCCAGTGCCGCCGCATCGGAGGTCACATTGGGACGGCTTTCATAAATGATCGCCACCACGCCCATAGGCACGCCCACCTTTTCCAGCACCATCCCATTGGGTCGTGTCAAGGAGCTGCGTACCCGACCCACCGGATCCGGCAAAAGCGCCACCTGCCGCACACCCTCTGCCATAGCGTGGATGCGCTGGGGATTCAGCGAAAGCCTATCCAGCATCACATCGGAAATGTGTCCTTTTGCCGCAGCAATATCTGCTTCATTTGCCTGCAGAATCTGCGTCTGGGCACTTTCCAAAGCATCTGCCATCGCCAGCAGCGCCCGGTTTTTGGTCGTTGTATCTGCCAACGCAGCAGCCCGGGCACAGCCCTTTGCAGCCTTCAGCAGTTCCATAGTTGTCATATCAACCATTCCTTCCTACAAAACGGGTACCCACGCTTTTCCCCTCAAACAGCTCATATAAAAGCGCCGGGTCTTCTCCGTTGGCGATCACCATATCGATACCGGCTTCCATCACGATTCCGGCTGCCCGCAGCTTGGTGGCCATACCACCGGAGCCGAGCCCGGAGCCTGCGCCCCCGGCCAGCTGCTGCAGCTGGGGTGTGATTTCTTTCACCTCAGGGATCAGCGTGGCATCCGCATCTACTCTGGGATCGGCAGTGTAAAGTCCGTCAATATCAGACAGCAGGATCAGAAGGTCTGCACGCACCAGCTTTGCCACTACGGCAGAAAGGGTATCGTTCTCACCGATGGTAGTCTGAATTCCGATCTCATCGGTGGAAACTGCGTCATTTTCATTGATAACAGGCAGCGCGCCCCACTGCAGCAACCGCTCTAAGGTGTCGTGGACATGGCCGCTGCGCCGGGGGTCCTGAATATCTTCTGCGGTAAGCAGGATCTGCGCCACGGTGTGGCTGTGCTCAGAGAAAAGTTTATCGTATGTATACATCAGTTCACACTGACCCACGGCAGCAGCCGCCTGCTTGCCGGGCATATCCTCGGGTCTGCCGGCAAGGCCCAGCTTGCCCACACCCATACCGATAGCGCCGGAGGATACCAGCACCAGCTGATGACCGGCATTTTTCAAGTCGCTGAGCACCTTGCAAAGCTGTTCGACCCGGCGAATATTCAGCCGCCCACCCTTATGCGCCAGGGTGGATGTGCCCACTTTCACAACAATTCTCATATCTTTATCCTCCCGTTTTTCCGCCACTGATTGGAAAAACCTTTCTTGTGATAACGATTGTATACCAAAATACCGACTTTGGCAACACCAATTTATCTGCCAAATTCCGGTTTAGCGGTGAGATTATAACCGCACCCGTAGGGCGGGGGCTTGCTCCCGCCGCAACGAAAAACAGTTGGTAATCCAACACGGCGGGGGCAAGCCCCCGCCCTACAGTGGATGGTCAGACAATTCGTCAAACTGAAATTTGACTTACTTAAGATGTTTTTTACTAATTGCGTCCGGGCGGTATCTATGCTATAATTAGGGAGACACTCATAAAAGGAGCCATTATTGTGCATTATTTGATTATTTTTCTAATCTCCATGGTGCCTATCATTGAGCTGCGTGGCGCAATGATCTATGCAGTGGGATATGATCTTCCCTACCTGTCTGCTTTGGCTGTTTGTGTGATCGGCAATATGCTGCCGGTGCCCTTTATCTATTTCTTCGCCCGGAAGGTCCTTTTATGGGGCGCAGACAAAAAGTACATCGGCAAGCTCTTTACTTTTTTCCTGGAAAAGGGTGACAAAGCCGGCAAAAAGCTGGTGAAAGCCACCGGCAGAGGCGGATTGTTTCTTGCTCTGCTGTTGTTTGTAGGAATCCCGTTGCCGGGTACCGGCGCGTGGACCGGCACTTTAGGTGCCAGCTTTTTGAATATGGGCTTTAAGTCCACCGTGGCTGCCGTTTCTTTAGGCGTGATTTTAGCCGGCATCATTATGGCGCTGGTCAGCACCGGCGTATTCAGCGTGATTGGATTATAAGGAGGAAAAACTATGTCTTGCATTTTCTGTCAGATCGCAGCCGGGGAGATCCCCAGCACCAAGGTCTACGAGGATGATTCTATCCTGGCATTCCGGGATATCAACCCTATGGCGCCCACCCATATTCTGGTGATCCCCAAGGCGCATTTTGCATCCGTTGCCGAGATCACCCCGGAAAACAGCGGTGTGGTTGCCCATATTTTCGAGACCATTCCTGTGATCGCTGCCCGGGAGGGTCTGGATAACGGCTACCGGGTGGTGACCAACTGCGGCCCGGATGCCGGTCAGTCCGTCGGACATCTGCACTTCCATATTTTAGGCGGCAAAGAGCTGTCTCTTGAAATGTGCTGATTGCCCTCTTGACAAACGGGTCTCGTTTGCTATAATACTTACAGATCGCAGAACATATCGTCTTCGGGGAGCCGGACGCATCCGGCTGAGAGTGAGCTTTGTGGCTTAGACCCGTGAACCTGATACGGCCAATACCGTCGGAGGGAAAGATGCATAAATGGGAACCTTTTTGGATCGCATTGCACCTGGACGGCGTAATGTGATCCAATATTTTTTTGGAGGTATTCCTATGGAAAGACGCGAAAAACTTCGTCGCAATCTGTTAGCGCTGTGTGAGGGCGCTATTATGATTGCCCTGGCTGAGATCCTCAGCCTGATCCCCTTCTACAAGTACCCTTGGGGCGGCAGTGTAGACCTGGCAATGCTGCCGGTGATCTTGTTCTGTGTTCGCTGGGGCTTTGGCCCGGCAATGCTGTGCAGCAGCGCCCACGCCATTTTCCAGTTTCTGCTGGGCGGCGGTATGTCCCTGAGCTGGGAGAGCATCATCGGCGACTATTTGCTGGCCTATGTGGTTTTGGGTGTTGCCGGTCTGTTCCGGAACCGGTTCTATTTGGGCGCGATCGTTGCCTGTGTTGCCCGCTTTGCAGTGCATTATGTAGTGGGCGCCACCGTTTGGGGCGAATATATGCCCGAGGTGTTTTTCAATATGACAATGACCACCCCGTGGATCTATTCTGCGCTCTATAACGGCGCGTATATGCTGCCGGATCTTGTGATGGTCCTGCTTGCCTACTTCCTGCTGAGCAAAACGCCCCTGCAGCGCTATCTCAAAAAGTAAAGAAACGGCGCCTTCCTTACGGAAGGCGCTTTTCTTTATTGGTTCATTCGTAAAACAGCCATCCCCGGCGCATCCAGCGCCAGATCGCTTACCTGATACATCACCTGCGCCAATTGACCCCGGTTCAGGGGCGCATTGGCATCCAAATCGATGCCGTTTTCTGCCATAGCAGTCAGGGATACCTCTGCCCAGGCAGGCACTGTCTGCTCCTGCTGGGTATCTACTGACTGGGTCTGTTCCAGCGTCTCCCGGGAGATATCCAGATCCAAGGCGTTTTGCAGCATTACCGCCGCCTCTGCGCCGGTGATGGGCATATCTGCACCGAAGCTGCCGGATTCATTGTCCAGTCCGGCAGTCAGACCGGCGCGCAGAGCCGCTGCCAAATAAGGCTTCAGCCACTGGGGCGTATCCTCCGGAACAGCAGAAATTTGCGCATCCTCCAGGGGGATGTCCAGCGCCTTTACCATCATTGCCACGAACTCGCCCCGGCTGACCGTCTTTTCCGGCTGGAAGCAATCCTGACCGCCGATCCGTTCGCCAACGAACAGACCGGTGTTGCGCATCCACTCCGCAGCAAACCGGCAGCTTTGACCTACTGTATCGGTGTACTGCCGGGCATCTGTGGGCTTCAGGATCTGCACCGTCACCGTTGCCTCCCGGGAGACCTTGCCGGCAGGATCCGTTGCGGTATAGGTGAAGGAGTCTACGCCGACCTTGTTTTTCTTAGGCGTATAAACGAATGTGCCGTCCTCCCGAATTTCCACTGTGCCACGCTTCGGCTGGCGCATCAGGGTATATTTCAGCGGCTCACCCTCCGGGTCAACAGCAGACAGCTTGCCCTCATTGGGCAGATTCTTGTAGGTCTCGATGGCAGAATCCTCCGCCACCGGCTGCTTGTCCTCCTTGCCCCGGATAGAAAGCGTAAAGGTGGCGCTTTTTTCCACGCGGTCATCATAAATGGGCAGATAGGTCAGCACCGCGTCCTGATCCTGCTCTGTGCGCACCGGGTGAAAGGTCAGCTGCTGCACCTGCTGCACTGTGAGGATGTCCCCGGGCTGCACCACCCGGCTACCCAGCATAACAGTACCGGTCTTGGGTTCAGGCAGTTGAGTGATACACACCCCTGCAAGATCTTCCTTTTCTGTCAGATCCCCGGAAGAAAAGCAATACGCGCTGTCGCAGTCTACCTCTGCTGCAAGGGCAGTGCCGCCGAAAACCAGCAGGCACGCCATTGCCAGCAGCAGGCAGATGATACGAAATCGAAACATAAGAAACCTCCTGTATATTTGTGTTCGGAGGTATTGTTTGCCATCGGGGGAAAAATATGCGTGCATTTCAAGAAATTCCGGTTTATCGGGCAGTTCAATCCCAATTGTCATTGCGAACCAGTGACCGAGTCACTGGTGTGGCAATCTCCCGGATCATACGCATTTTTCAGGAGATTCCCACGCCAGTGTGCGCACTGGCTCGGAATGACAGTTTAAATATATCTGCTCGACAAGCTGAAATTTGGCAAAAAAACACGCAAGGTTTTTGCCCTTGCGTGTTTTTATGTTTAGGGAAGCAGGTCGCGGCTGAGGACGCCCAGCTCTGTCAGAGCCTCCAACGCCGACTCCTTATCGCCGCCGCCCAGCAGCTGCAGCAACGCGCCGGTTTCCTGAAACTTCTGCTCTTGTGTCAGCTCCACAGTATTAAGGCTATCCCGGATCTTATCCACTGTTTCCTGGCTGCTGTCACCCGTCAGTTGGGTAATGGCGGTAGTGTATACCTGCTCTTTCAGCTGCTTTATCGTTTCGTTATTGGAAAGCATATCACTGAACTGCTGTATCAACTCCGCAGCCTTTTCTCCGTCAGTGATCTCTCCGCTTTGCAGATCCATAACGCCGATGGCCAGATCCAGAATGTCCTTACCGTCCCGCTGGAACTGTTCCGGTGTGATGGTGAGATTAGACAGCGCATCGTTCAGCAATGTGCTGTCTCCACCGGACTGCGCCACCTGCTGCTTTAAGTAATCTGTACCCACATTGACGATTAACTGGCTGCACCATTTTTCTTCCAGCAGATTATCCCGGGCATAGGTCAGCAGCTTTTTGGTGGCAGTTGCGCTGTCTGCCTCCTCGCTCACATCACCCATGAGCTGGGCCATATCCCGCACGGTGGAAGTCAGCGTGGTAGCATTGACGCTGACCGCCTTAGTGCTCAGCTGAGAAAGGCCCTTGTAAACCCAATCTGCAGGGCCAAAGCCGGCAAGCTTTACTGCCGGATGCTTCTGCACAGCGCTCAGCACCACAGCTGTGTCCTCGTCCTGCTCCTGCTGCATCTGCATCACCGCATCTGCCGCCGGCAGATAGTTATATAATGTACCGTAAATGGGGCAAAGCAGCAAAGATGCAAACAGCACAGCATCCACCAAACGCACACCCAAGCCGCCCCACTTCATCTTCTTGCCACCGGCAGGCAGCCTGACAAAACGCTTCAAAAGAATTTTGCAAACCGGCGTGAGAATTAGCATCAGCACCATAAACAGCACCATAGCCACCACCATTGCGGCGGCGCTCTGTACAAGAGCTTCCAGGGTCGCACCCAGAGGATTCTCGTCCATTGCCGGCAGCAGCTTCATCACCGTGGGTGCAAGCAGCATAGACAAAAGCTTTCCAAGGCCCAAGCTCAATGCTGCCGCAGCAACCGTGCCGCCCAAGGATACCAGCGCATTCAGTACACCTCTGCGATAGCCTGCGATGAGGAAAAGCACACCGCTGATGAGGCACACAAGACCAAAAGGTGCCCATAAAACCAAATTGATGACCGTTTCAGACATAATGATCACTCCTTATGTAAGATAGCCTTACTTTATCACAGTTTTCAAAAACTGTCCAGCCTATTCCGGTCTGACGCACTGACGCGCAAGTTGACAGTTGACAGTTCACAGTTGACAGTTGTGGTATTTCCTTCGGAAATAATTAAAATCAGTCCGCAAAGCGGACACCGAAAGTATCAACTATCAACTGTAATATGAAAAGGGTGCGCATCGCGCACCCTCTTTGCATATTACCGTTCTTCCCGGAAGTAGTTCAGACCCAAAGACGCAGGCAGTCCGCTGCCCCGCTTGGAGCGGATGGAGGTCACTACCAGCACAATAGCGGTAATGATAAAAGGCAGTGCCTGATACAGCTCTGAAGGGATACTTGCCAGCCAGCCAAGCGCGCCGGGAAAGGCTGCTGCCAAGGTGCTGCCGGAAACCTGCAGTGTGTTAAAGAAGCCGAACACAAAGGTGCCGAGAATTGCCAGCACCGGGCTCCAGTTGGCGAAAATAACCAGCGCCACCGCGATCCAGCCATAGCCGTTGATCCAGCAGCTGGAGTTGAAGGAGCCGCCCATATTCAGCGCCATATAATAGCCGCCAATGCCCATAATGCCACAGCCCAGACAGATGTGCAGATACTTCATCAGCTTCACATTGATGCCCACAGAGTCAGCGGCAGCCGGGTTTTCACCCACGGAGCGCAGTCGCAGACCGGGGGAGGTGTGGTTTAAGTACCACCACATAGCCACTGCGATCACAATGCCCAAATAAACCAGCAGATTGTGGTTGAACAAGCCGTGACCCAGCACAGGGATCTGAGAAAGACCCGGGATCGCCAAGTCGGCAAAGCCGTTTTTGATGTTTTCATAACTGCCCATAACCGGCCAGGAAACCGCCTTTACGCCGTTACCCACAAAGAAGTAGATACCAAGGCCGAAGGTGGTCAAGGTCAGACCGGTGATGTTCTGATTTGCCTGCAACGAAACGGTGAGGAATGCAAACAGCAGACCGCAGACAGCGCCTGCCAGAAACGCCGTTGCAATGCCCACGCCCAGGGAGTTTGCATAGCAGCCGATCACATAGCCGAAGATGGCGCCAACCGCCATAATGCCTTCCACGCCCAAATTCAGGCTGCCGGACTTTTCCACCACGATCTCGCCCACAGTGCCGTATAGCAAGGGGATATTATAGACCACGATGTTGTGCAAAAAGGAAGTGATAACACCTAATTTATCCATCGTTAAACCTCCTTCTTTGTACGCACCAGCTTAAAGCGGATCATAAAATCAGCCGCCAGCACCAAAAACAGAATAAAGCCCTGAAGCATATTGGCAAAGCTGGAATCCACCTGCTTGAAGGTGGCAGCTGCCACAGTAGAGCCGTAATGCAGCACGCTGATCAGCGCACTGACCACAAAGATCGCCACAGTGTTGAGCTGCGCCAGCCAGGCGACAATGATACCTGTCCAGCCCACATCCGCAGTAATGGCAGTGGACATAGTACCCACCGTACCCATTTTGAAAGCAGCAGCCAGACCGATCAGCGCAGCGGACAGGAATACGGTGCGCAGCACGATCTTGTTCACCTTCATGCCTGCATACCGGGCAGTGCCTGCGCTGTCGCCCACCACATTGATCTCATAACCCTGCTTGGTGCGCTTTAAGTACACATATACCAGCGCACCGATGATAAACACCAAAATCACGCAGATATTCAGCTCAAACTTACCGCCCATAGGAATCGAAGGAAACCGCGCTCCCTCGGGATAGCTCTGGGGCACAGGCCGCAGCTCGTCGGGATTCAAAAAGAAGTTCCAGCTTGCCTTGGTCTCCAACAGGAAGGTCAGAAGATACATCGCCACATAGTTGAGCATCAGCGTCAGCAGCGTTTCATTGGTATTGAAACGCACCTTCAGTGCCGCCACCAGCAAGCCGTACAGACCGGCTGCCAGCATAGCAGCGATACACATCAAAATCAACACAACCGCTGTGGGCAGAGCGCTTCCCAGTTTGATGGCAACTGCGGAGGCTGCGATGGTACCCATAATAAACTGGCCCTCACCGCCGATGTTCCAAAAGCGCATCTTAAACGCCAGGGACAGCGCGACAGAAGTCAGCACCAGAGGCACGAAATCCTTCAGATAATTGATATACGCCTTATAGGCGATCTTATTGCCGATGGTGCCCATGGTGAACATACGGGTAAAGTAAGCGATGGGATCCACGCCGATGGCAAGCAGAATCGCGCTGCCCAGCAGCAATGCCACGGCGATGGCGCTTACATAAAACAACGCTTTTTTCCACAGGGGGCAATTATCCCGCTTTACAATATGAAAGTGCATATTATGCCTCCTCCTTCTGTTCGCCGAAGCGGGTATCCCGGGCAATACCGGCAGGCTTGTCTTCGTATTTACCCGTCAGATCCAGCGCGCCGGTCATCATCAAACCCAATTCTTCCTTGGAGGTCTTATGGGCGTGGACAACACCCATCACCTTGCCATGGCACAAAACCATGATCTTGTCACAAAGCGCCATCATCACATCCAGGTCCTCACCTACAAACAGAATGCCGACACCGTCTTTCTTCTGCTGGTTGAGAATATTATAAATGGCATAAGAGGAGTTGATGTCCAGTCCACGGACCGGGTATGCGGTGATCAGCACATTAGGGCCTGCCTGGATCTCTCTGCCCAGCAGCACCTTCTGCACATTGCCGCCGGAGAGCCGGCGCACCGGTGTTTCCGTGGAAGGCGTCACCACCTCCAGCTCCCGGATCACCTTTTCTGCATCGGTGCGCCCCTGCTTACGGTCCACAAATATGCCCTTTTTATCGTTATAATTTTTCAAAAGCATATTGTCCGTAATGGAAAGCGACGGCGCCAAACCCATACCCAGGCGGTCCTCCGGGATAAAGGACATAGAGATACCCTTTTCCTGGATCGCCTTGGGAGACAGGCCTACGATGTTATCACCTTCGTGGATCATCTGCCCCTCTTCAATGGGACGCAGACCCGCAATTGCCTCACACAGCTCTCTCTGGCCGCAGCCGGCAATGCCGGCAACACCTAAGATCTCACCGCCGCGGATATAAAAGCTCACATTATCGATGGCAGTAGCGCCCTCGTCGTTTTGAATGGTCAGATCCCGGACCTCCAGCAGCGGACGGCTTGTTTCCACCTGGGGCCGGTCAATATTCAGATCGATCTTACGACCGACCATCCACTCTGTCAGCTCCTGCTCGGAGGTAGCAGCCGTGTCCACCGTGGTGATATACTGACCCTTACGCAATATCGCCACCCGGTCGGATATCTCCTTCACCTCATTCAGCTTATGGGTGATGATGATAATGGCGTGACCCTCTTCTTTCATCCGCCGCAGCACATCAAAGAGCTTGCGGATCTCCTGAACAGTAAGCACTGCCGTAGGCTCGTCCAAAATGATGATCTTTGCACCGTAATAAAGCACCTTGATGATCTCTAAGGTCTGCTTTTCCGACACCGCCATATTATAGACCTTCTTTTTGGGGTCTAAGTCAAATCCGAATTTCTTCGCGATCTGACCGATCTGCTGGTAGCGGCTCTTTTTCAGAGTAAAGCCTGCCTTTTCTTTGCCCATCCAGATGTTATCCGCCGCAGAGAATATATCCACCAGCTTAAAATGCTGATGCACCATGCCGATCCCCAGGCGCTTGGCATCCTCCGGAGAATCGATGGAAACCTCTTTTCCGTCGATGAAGATGCTGCCGCTGTCCGGCTTATAAATACCGGAGAGCATATTCATAAGCGTTGTCTTGCCTGAGCCGTTTTCGCCCAGCAGTGCAAGGATCTCTCCGGATCTTACCTGGAGATTGATCTTGTCATTGGCCACCACAGGACCGAAGGTCTTTGTGATGCCCCGCATTTCAATGGCAAACTGTTCGGACATAAGCAGTCCTCCTCTTTTTTATCACTCAAAGATACAAGACAAAGGGCAACACCCATTTATTTACCGTCTGTCTTGTGTCTTTGAAAATACACCGGGCTGGCCTTACCGGCCAGCCCGGTTGCTGTTATCGGGTCGTCGCTATATGTTATTAGACTTCCTCAACACCCTTGACCAGGTAGTTCATGGAACCCTTGATCACGCCGTCGTCCACAGACGCACCGCCTGCTTCCACAACGACAACATCTTCCATAACGACCTTGAAGTCGCCGTCAACATACTGATAGCCATTGGACTCCAGAGCAGCGTCCACCTTCTCGACAGTAGCCTCACCGTCAGCAACGGTAATGTTCAGCTTCACGCCGGAGAATACATCCCACTCGCCGTTGACCATCATTTCCTTAACGGCAGCGATCGCCTTGTCGGTACCGGCAGCGCAGTTCTCGCTCAGCTCGGAAACATCCACGAAGCCCTCAGCCAGGCCGCCGTAGTAAGCGTTGCCGCCCATCTTCTCAACGAACTGGGAAGCATCCTCGCAAGCCATAGCAGCTTCCATAGCAGTGCGGTAGTAAACATTCCAGTTCCAGATGGGGGAGGTCAGGTGGGCCTTGGGAGCGCGGGGAGTCATATGGGAGTTGTAGCCGCAGCCGAAGACGCCTGCATTCTCAGCAG
>JAZNQK010000024.1:0-29857 GCA_045590135.1 Faecousia sp. | reverse complement strand
TAAAGGAATGGTAATAAGAGGTTTCTTTCACCTCTATTCTTAATCCCTTGTATGTAAGATCCCATAGAGTCCAATATTGGTCATTCTGAGACTCGTGTATATCCAGTGCTTTGGCAACAATAAACTCCGCAATACGTCCTTGTATGTCGTAAATGTTGGAGTAATGAAATCTCCAAAAATCCACAAAATTGTAATCTAACTTTTTACCGTTAAACTCAAAATTCTCTAACCCTGTCATTCAATCCGCCTTTTTTGTGTTTTTCTCATTTTCGGCTTTGTTATTTTCAAACCATTCGTCCGGATAACTTGGTGTATCTGCAGCTTCAAACATATAGCAAAAGGCTTCTCCGGTTTCCAAATCACTATAATACAGGCACTCATGTTCTGTTTGGTCTGCTAATGCATAGGCATCTAATGCTGTTTTCCACTGTTCACACCAATCGTGGATATGAAAACTGTCATCTTTACTTATTAGAACGGCATGATATTTTTTGCAATTCATACAAGTCTTTTTCATATAAAACCTTCCTCCATCTGTTTTCTGTAATTCATTATATCACTCAAAACCGAACATTGCAATGAATGCTGTAATATTTAGAGCGTGAATATCACAACATCCGCTATTTCTTTCGAATTCACTTGTTGTTCATAGCAGTTTTTGGGTGTAAATGTCAATGACCTGCTTGGCAAAGGCGCCTGTGCCCTCACCACCGGCTTTGTCGATGTTTTCCGTCATACTGCCACCACCGGCGTAGCTTTCTGCCAAGCTCTTGAGAATTTGGGGCGTGCAGGTGTAAAAATGCTCCGTAAAGAACGCCTGCAGCTCCTTCGCCCAATTTTGGGCCGCTTCGCTGTCCGGCGCACAAGGGCGCATCTTGCCCAGTTTTGCAAATAACTCCATCACCTGCTCTCCCAGATCTTTTTCCTGTTCCTTGGTGCGGCCTTTTTGCTTCCGCTCAAACTCCTTGTAGGCATTGGTTTTGCCGTAAAGCACCTTGGCCTGCTGGCTGTATTCGTCAATTTTCTTGGGGTCAAATCCTTCAAAATCCATATATTTCACTCCTAACATTAACATTCCTCTTGCAAAACTGATTCGGTTTTGCAGCTTTTCTACTCGCTCCTGCATAAGCTTGATCTGATGCTCCAAAACCCGGTTTCGGTCATAGTCCGGTGCGTCCAAAATGTTGCCGATCTCATTTAGGTGTAAGCCCAGCTCCCGATACACCAGGATCATATAAAGCTTGTCTAAAGCGGCGTCGTCGTACAGCCGATAGCCGGTCTCGGTTACCTCGGTAGGTTTCAGCAGACCGATCTGATCATAATGGTGCAGCGTCCGCACGCTGACACCGGCGCGCTTGCTCACTTGCGCTACCGTCATCATACGCATCCCTCCTCCTGACACTATCATATACTATGACGTTACGTTAGAGTCAAGAGGTTTTTATAGATTGATCGCAACTTTCTTTTGCCGCCTGGCTTTTTCGGCGTACTGATATGCGCCGCCCCAGGAGTGGGTGATGTAAGTGACAACATAGTCAGATTGTTTGAGCATCCAATTGTTGCGCCAAGATATGGCATAATGTGGGTGGACAGACTCGATCCCCTCCGGGAGCATCGTGTCGGAGTAATCGTCATATTCTGTTTTCTTACCGGGCATATAGGCCAACACAACGGCGTAGTTGATCTGTGGGTATTCCTGCTTTAATTTCTTCAGCTCGCCATGCACATAGGCATCAAACTGCCCCTGATGTCCCACATAGAACATATCCACATCGTGGTTGGTTATCAGATCTATAAGAACCTCTCTTAACCTCGGCTTTATCGTCTCCGGACAATCCCGGTGTCCGAAAAATGTACAATTCGCCATAATCTCACCTTCTAACGCAAAAGTCGACCAGTATCACGGACAATATTTTGCATCAGTATAGCATACCATATTGGTAGTTTGCAACCAATACTGGTCAAGATTGCTATACGAGGTGTTAATTATGGAACAGAAAATTCGTAGAGATCGTAATATGGGTGACAATCTTAGACGCCTGCGTGGCGATGCTGGTTTGTCCCAGGAAAAGCTTTGCGCCGAACTGCAGTGCCGTGGCTGCGATATCGGCCGGACTACCTATGCCAAATATGAAGCCGGTGAACTGAACATCCGTGCAAGTGTCATCATCGAACTGCGCAAAATCTATAAGTGTTCTTACGACGAATTCTTTGCTGGTTTAGAGAAACACACTTAAGATTTATTCTTGTAAAAATGCAGCCGATCGATTTGTTCGATCAGCTGCACTTTTTAGCTATGATCCCAGGCTGTATAGGTAGTATACAATTTCTTCATTTCTTGGGTAGAATTTTGCGAAAGCATGCTCCAATTGACATCAAGTTCTTCCAGCGCTGCGTTGTTCAGTTTATATTGTTTTAGATCTTTTGCATCCTCATAGATGATTCCCTTGAGAATAAAGAAATCCAATATATTACGCTTCAATTGGCTGCCCCCCACAATTATATTCTCAATATACTCTTTATGCCGTCCTGCTGCATCTTTTTTGTGCTTTCTAAAATGCTTGAGAATCGACCGGACAGCATTTTCAAACTTAGTAAGATCAAGATCATTCTCGTCTTCTAAATCATATTGATACTTATGAAATTTAAACCAGTCGCCAATATTTGTTGCTGAAACTTTGAGCAAGTCTGTGCTATCCGCCCTAATCTCGAATTTAGCATTAGGACATAGCGATGCGTCAATATCCGCCCTGCACGCAATCAATGTTGCTTCGCTTCCATCTGCAATGATTGTAACATTCGGTGCCTGCAATATAATTTTCCTGCATTTTATCGTCGAGTTGGATATTGTAACATCTTCTGTTGCAGATCCAAGCTGAACATCAATATCAACATCAATGTATCCATTGCTTATCTGAATGATCGGTAAAATGCCCTTTCCGGATTCTGCCTTAAATTCAGACTCCAGAATTTTTTTTGATTTTAATGCACCATCTTGTTTGAAGATGAAGAACACCTCATCTTCAACTTGTTCAACACTTACACTTGAATAAGCTTTCGCACTCTCTTTCGCTTTAAATGCATCATATAAATATTTAAAATGCTCCAAACTGATTTTACCGTCGGAAAAATATTCATACAAATCAAAATACAACTGCGAAGGGAAGCGAACATTATGACTGTGATCACTAAAGTAACATTGTGCATAATCATCACAATCTGTGTTCATCTTGTCATCCGTCATCAATCTTGCCAGGACAAAATCCCTAAATGCAGGACCTGTAAAGTCAACTTTAGGACCATTTACAGTTTCAAAAATGTGTATGAACGGATGGTCCTTCAGGAATGATTTTATGCCCTCATGATATTCGCGCTTTATTTCTTTGGGCAGTTCTACATTATCATATATGTCTAAGTCAATGTCTTCAAAAATAACATAGTTGATAAGTCTCAGTAACTGCTCAGACGGAGAGTATACAGAATCCCAGGAATCGAAATCAGGATATTCTTCTTGGCATCGTTCTTTGATGCCATTAATCACCTTCCGCTGCTCTCGCTTCAGAATGTGATCCATAATCTTTTGGAAGATTTCTGCACTGCAATCCGCTTTTTGTGTTTTTTGAAGCAATTGCATAGTGTTAGACTCTTCGTCATAAAAAACTGACAATGCCTCAAGTACAGGCGCATAACCAATAAACGACTTTATTGCTTCGTCATCCCCGTCCAACAATCGTTTAATCTCCGTAAACTGTGCTTTAACACACGCTGCTGTTGCCGGTGTTACCGTATGATTCTGACCGATTTTTCCCTTAATAAAATCTTCAGCATTGGTATCCTCAAAGAAGCTAATTTCGTACTGGGAGATCTCCAGCTTGGTTGCTTCCTGTGAATAGTAATGTTTAATGTAATGAGCGGTTTCGGTTCTTGCACACAGAATAATATTCGGACTCGTTGCATTAAGCACCGCTAATCTTAAATCTTGTAGCAATGTTTCAACCGCAGGTCTTCCTGAAATTAGTTCAGCTTCATCGAGGGCATCAATCACAAGAACAGCAGATCCATTCGCAAGACCTTCTGTGAATCTTGAGAACTCTTTGTTTCCCAAAGATTCTACAAGCATACCAGAAAAACTGTGGTTTGCAATTCTTTCCATTGACAGGTCCCAGAGCAGCGCATGTTTTGTATAAGAAATATATCTTGCAAGTGCACTCTTGCCAGTTGCTCCGGGAGCAGAGAACAAAATAATTTTACAGTTTGCCTGAATGGTTGTATCCATTACCGATGGCTTAATATAAAAATCAGGCTTTTCTTGGACAGAAACCGCTTTTGGATGGTTTTCAACAAGGGTAAAGTTACTTCCATTGCCCACCTTATCAAGAACGAAATCCAGTTGCATAGGTTGTCCCTCTCTTTCTCTATAACATTTAATTATATTATAAAGCCATACTGGAATCATGTCAATCTCCTCCCATTTAGAATTATATTCAAACATTATTGCGAAGCTTAGTCCTTCTTGTATTCTACACAATAATTAAAACATTTGTTCGGTGTAATAAGAAGGACCAATTGCGTGTTGCCCCGTTTGTCTGTTTTAGCAACCTCTTGAATCTGATACTGGATTGGGTGTGCAAGAATCGACCTGCGGAAAAGTTAGTTTTTGCGGAAATGTTTTACCACAATTATGACCATAACCATACACAGTACTTTTTCCTATATCTTGAACTTATTTGAAATAAAATCAAGGTTTTTCCGAATGTTTACGCACATTTCGGTATTTTTGCTCTATAGAAAACTGTATCTCCAGTTGAGTCGAATTCAAGAGGTCAGCGGTTCGATCTCGCGTATCACCAACGCGAATGCCAACGACCATTGGTTTTAAATCTTTATATTGCACCGCATCTGGTTATATATAATTTTACAGTTTTGGTAATTGCGAATGCCAGTTTTGTCTGCTATGATAGCTTCATCTTCAACAGGAGGCGGTTTCATGAAGAAAAACTCTATCACTACAAAGCGAATCGCTATGGTGGCGTTGCTGGCTGCGTTGACTGCGATCAGCTCTGCCCTGCGCATTCCCGTACCAGCAGGTATTGCCGGAATGTCTTACTTTCATTTAGGAAATATTCTTTGTGCCTTGTGCGGTATTCTGCTGGGACCCTGGTTTGGCGGACTCGCATCCGGTTTGGGCTCTGCTCTTTACGACCTGACAAATCCTGCGTTTGCACCGGACTGTTGGATCACATTCATCACCAAAGGTGTGTACGGTTTGGTTGCCGGTCTCATCATCCGCTGCGGCAACAAGCGCTGGGGGTATGGCAAAGCTCTGCTCGCGACCATCGCTGCAGCACTTTCCTATGCTGTGATCTATTTGGCAAAGGGTTGCTTCTATGACAATATGCTTTTGGGTGGAATCGCTTTTGAGGTTGCCTTCCCTGCTGTCGCTTTGAAACTGCCGGCAACTGCATTCAACGCTGCTGTGGCCATCATCGGCGCGCCGCTGCTTGCCATTGCCATCTCCAAAGCGCTGCGGCAAAATCATTTGAGCACGGAGTAACATTCCGTAGATTGCCACACCAGTGTGAGCACTGGTTCGCTATGACAATGTAGGTTTAACAATCTATCAAACGGATATTTTACAAAAAAACAGCGTGTTGCCTTTGCAACACGCTGTTTCCTATTTTACTGTTTTGTGACAGGGGCGCTGGGGATCTCAAAGGACCTTCGCTCCGCTTTTCCCTCAGCCAGCTGCTGGAGCAGCTGCAGCGTATATTGGGTCAAAGTCTCTGTGTCTTCCCGGACTGTGCCGGTCATATTTCCCTTTTCCACGGCCTCCAGTGCGTCCTGCGCGCCGCCTATACCTAAAAGGTATATATTCTCACCCACGGTGCGTCCGCCCTCTGTGATAGCCTCCAGCGCTCCCAGCGCCATAGTATCGCTGCTGCAGATCACTGCTTCAATATCCTTGCCGTACTCTGCCAGCAACATTGCGCAGCCATCCCGGGCCTTTTCCCGATCGCCGTCGGCACTGGAAATACCCAACTGCATCAGAACGATCTGCGCATCCGTCAACGCTGTAAACACGCTGGCAGTATGCAGCTGAGTGTCTGTATAATCCGCCATATCCCATATCAGAATATAGCTTAGCATTCCATCGCCGTTGATATCGCCCTTATCCGGCATTTGTGCCAGGATCTTTCCCTGCTGCAGTCCCGGCTCTTCCGGATCGACACCAACAAAGCCTGTTTTCTCCCACAGCTGCAGCACATCCTCCTGTACCGGTCTGCCGGTAAAGACCATAGGTACATCTGCTTTCTTTGCCATTTCCACCAGCTCCGGTACCGCATCCATGATCACCGGCTGGATGATCACGCCTTCACAGCTTTCACGCAGCAGCTTTTTCAGCTGCTGTGTCTGTGCTGACTGGTCGCTCTTGGCATCCAAGATCTGTACCGTATAGCCTGCACCAGTCAGCGTTTCCTCCAACGCCGCTGTACGCTGTTGCTCCGCGCAATCCTGCAGATCCCGGGCAAGGACCGCCACCGTATTCTCTTCTTGCCGGCTGAACCAGCTGCAGCCCGTCAGAAGCAAAACCGCGCACACCAGCGCGTACAATCTTCTATACTTCATACTCGACTCCTTGCTGTTAGTTTACCGCGAGATGCCGATTTTATGAGCGATCCTGCGCAGCTTATTGATCAGTCGTCGGGGGAAATGCCGGAAAGGTCTTCCCAAGCTCCAAAGCACACAGTAGCACCGATAGCCGCGATCAGTCACGGGGATCTCTTTCCCGTCCCGGGTGAATGCTGACATAACAGCCAATATCTGATCGTGCCGGATCCCGCGTTCTAAAGCAAACTGATTGTCTCCCACAAAGGTATAGGTATCACCCACCTTTGCCACCCGGTGCAAAACATAAGCACCGTTGTCCCGGCGGTATAGCGCCACATCGTACTTTTTAAGATCACCGTTTACCGGCGACAGCGTTACAGTATCTCTTCCCTGTCGCAGCAGTGGCAGCATACTGACACCTTTTGGCGAAAAGCTCACATCTGTACCGGATTCCAGGCTTTCTCGTATCAACGGCATCAATTGTTCCATAGAAAAGTTCCGCTCAGCCAACATCTCACCCCCTTGAAAGAATTTTATTGATTATATCAAATTTCGGCGCATAAGTAAAGAGTGCCACGCAATAGATATACACGATCAGCTTTTGTCTCCTGAGATCGCCACCCCAGCGTGCGCGCCGGTTCGCAATGACAAACTATAAAAAGAGCGATACTTCTCAAAAGAAGTATCGCTCTGTTTTCTTAAAATGCGCCGAATATCAGCAGGATCACGAAAGCAAACGCAAGCAGGATCAGAATGCAGGGCAGCAATATGGTGATATATGCGCCCAACACCATTGCCAGCTTATCCTTCCAGGTCAGGTTCTCGTCAGACATCCGCTCCTGAAATTCCGCTTCCTGCTCCTTCGTCGGCTTTTTCAGCCGCTTCCAAATCATTCGGCTACCTTCTGACCGGGCAGCTGGAACAGGTAATTACCGTTTTCATCCAGCTTCTTCTCCGGGAAGTGGCAGGCAAGATAATGACCGGGAGAGACCTCGCGCAGCTCCGGAGGAACGCGCTTACACTTGTCACAGGCCATATAGCAGCGAGTGTGGAACTTACAGCCATCCGGGGGCTTAATGGGACTGGGGATGTTACCCTCCAGGATGATGCGCTCCTTCTTCAGCGCCTCGCTGTCGGTGGTGGGAATGGAGGACAGCAATGCCACAGTGTAGGGGTGGCGGGGATCTGCAAACAGCTCCTCAGCAGTACCCAGCTCCACAATGTTGCCCAGGTACATTACACCGATCCGGTCGGAGATATAACGCACAACGGACAGATCGTGGGAGATGAACAGATAGGTCAGGTTTTCCTTTTCCTTCAGCTCCTCCAGCAGATTGATGATCTGAGACTGGATGGAAACATCCAGAGCGGAAACACATTCGTCACACACGATGAACTTCGGCTTCACAGCCAGTGCACGGGCAATACAGATTCTCTGACGCTGACCGCCGGAGAACTGGTGGGGATACCGGTGAAGCATATAGTCCTGCAGACCGCACTGGTTCATAACATTCAGGATATATTCCTTCATCTGGGGGTCACCGGACTTGAAGAACTTATGGGTCATCAAGCCTTCGCCAATGATCTGACCCACGGTCATACGGGGGTTCAAAGAGGAATAAGGATCCTGGAAAATGATCTGAATATCCTTACGCAGGATCCGCATTTCCGTATACTTCAGACGGCTCAGGTCGATGCCGTCATCCAGCATTTCCTCATACTTTGCAAAATCCGCATTACCGGCGAAGCGCGCCTTCAGGGCATTGACCTTTGCGGTCACATCCCGCTGTACAGCAAGCAGCTTATCCAGCTCCGGCTGAAGCTTCTGCTTTTTAGCCACAGCGGCGGCAGCCTTTTTATTGGCGGCCTTGATCTTAGAGGGCGCATTCTTGACCGTTTCATCAGCGCCCAGCTCCTTTGCCAAAGCCTCCTGGAAGGCAACCTCACCGTCTAAGTCGCGCATCTGCTCTCTTACTTTTGCGATCTTGGAGTTGACATTAAACTTCTCCAGCAGCACCTTTGTGCCCTCGGAGCAATCATCCAGTGCAGCGAAGCCGCCCAGGACCTTGACCACATTTTGGAAAGCAGTCTCTGCTTCTGCAGCTGCCAGATTCTTTTGCTGATGCTGATAGAAGGTGGCATCATCGCCTGCTTCCTCAACACTTTTCGCCAAAGCTTCTGCTTTTGCCTGCATTTTCTTATAGCGGGCGATCATCTTAGGAGCAGTACGCAGCGTCTTCTCCACATAAGAAGGCGAGATCTCCTCAATGGTACGGCCATAGTACAGTGTAGAACCAGCAGTCTGGGAGTACAGCTGCAAAATGGTACGGCCCAAAGTGGACTTGCCGCAGCCGGACTCACCAACCAGACCAAAGGTCTCGCCGCTGTGGATATCGATGGTGATCTCCTCGTTGGCGCGCACATAGAACTGCTCTTTCTGGAAGATGCTGCTCTTGGCGATGGGGAAATACTTTTTAAGGTTCGTGATTGACAAGAGCTTGTTTGTGCTGTTCACTGTTGCGCACCTCCTTTTCCGGGTAATGGCAGCGCACCTTCTGACCGGGTGCTACCTCAAGCAGCTCAGGCTCGATTTCCATACATTTGGCAGTTGCATACTTGCATCTGGGTGCAAACTTACATCCCTTGGGCAACGCCAGGGGGTGCGGCACAACGCCGGGAATGGGCTCAAGCTTGTCTGCAATATTGTCAATACGGGGGATAGAATGCATCAATCCCTCGGTGTAGGGATGGCTGACCGGGCAGTTGGTGAAGATCACCTTGGCAGAGGTCTGCTCTACCACCTGACCGCAGTACATAACCACCACATCATCCGCCATCTCATTGATAACACCCAGATCGTGGGTGATGAAGATGATGGATGTGCCGTTGTCCCGCTGCAGATCGTTCATCAGCCGCAGGATCTGTGCCTGAATGGTAACATCCAAAGCAGTGGTGGGCTCGTCAGCAATGAGGATCTTGGGACGGCAGGCCAGCGCCATTGCGATCATAACTCTCTGACGCATACCGCCGGACAGCTGGTGGGGATACTGGCGCAGAACCGCCTCGGGGTTAGGGATCTGCACAGCCCGGAGCATCTCCAAAGCCTTCTGCTCAGCTTCCTTTTTCTTCATACCCTGGTGGATGATGAAGGGCTCGCTGAGCTGCTTTTTAATGGTGAACACGGGGTTCAGGCTGGTCATAGGCTCCTGGAAAATGACGGAGATCTTGTTACCACGGATCTCGTACATTTCCTGCTGACTCAGCTTGGTCAGATCCTTACCGTCGAAAATGACCTCGCCGTTTGCAATATAGCCGTTGCCATCCAGCAGCTGCAGGATGCTCATTGCGGAAACGGACTTACCGGAGCCGGACTCACCGACGATACCAATGGTCTTGCCGGGCTCCAGAGAGTAGGAAACATCGTTAACTGCCTTAACAATACCTTTTCTTGTCTTGAAATAGGTTTGAAGGTTCTTTACTTCTAACAAAGCCATAATTTATACCTCCATCCTATTACTTTTCCTGGCTGCTCTTGGGATCCAGGACATCACGCATAGTATCACCGATGATATTGATGCTGATGGTAGCGATTGCCAGGAAGATCGCAGGGAACACCCACTGCCACCAGTAGTTCTGGATCACGATAGAGTTGTTGGCGCCATAGAGCATATTGCCCCAGGTCGGCTGCGGCTGCTGAACACCGAAGCCGAGATACGACAAGCTGGATTCTGTCAGCAAACAGCCGGCAAAGTCCAGTGTCACACTGACTAAGATAACGCTGACCACATTGGGCAGGATGTGCTTGAAAGCGATACGGCTCTCCTTGACACCCATAGACTGCGCTGCGATAACGAATTCCTTCTCACGCTCTGCCAGCACCTGGGCACGGATCATACGCGCCAGGCCTGTCCAACTGAGCAGACCCAAAATCACCATAATGATAAAGATTCTCGTTGTCTCGCCAATGGGCATTGTGCGAATGACATAAGAGAGCATCATTGCAAAGGGCAGGAAGGGAATGGATGCGAAGATCTCCGTAACACGCATCAAAAGCATATCCACCCAGCCGCCGAAATAACCGGACAAGCAGCCTACGATGATCGCAATGATGGTAGAAACGATAACGGCAACTGCGCCGATGGTCATAGTCATCTTACCGCCGTGGATGATACGGGTGAACACATCACGGCCACGGTCGTCAGTGCCCATCAGGTAGCCCTTGAAGCCAGCCTTGTCCACCACATCGTCCTCTTCGTTCACGATATAGGTCTGCTTGGCACCGGTGTAGACCTTGGCAGCTGTATCACCGTAGACGCCGCTGACCTGACCGTAGTCGTCGTGGCCCCAGGACACCACGGTGCCCTTATCGGTGGTAGCCACAAAGTGACGGGTACCGGCCATAACGCTGACATACTTCTCACCCTCGGGTACAGCAGGAACATTCTTTTCGCCGTACTCAGCAGCGCCAAATGCCACAATGCTGCCGTCCTCCAGGACGATTGCATAGCAGTTATTGGTTGCTGCAATATCCACAGCCTTCTTGTCAGACAGGAAGGTGCGCAGATTCTTGATCTCGCCATCGGAGGTGGAGTATGCACTGACCATATTAAAGGTCAGACTCTGGCCGCCGGATACGGAGCCATCTTCCATCAGCATAATGGCATAGTAGTTGGAAAGTGCCACCTTCTGCACACCCTCGGTGAACTTCTGGGACATTTCCTTCAGGCTCAACTGGGAGTTCAGGTTGCCCCAAACATACATCCTGCCGTCATTCATAACCAGCGCGGAGCACTGATATCCGCTGATCAGCTGGCGAACCTGAGTGGGATCGATGGTGCCGGTGATAAATTCCTCCGGCATCTGCAGATAGGGATCGGTCTCATTCTTAACATAGCCGAACTGACCGTTGTTGCCGTTACCCCAGCCGATGATCTTACCGGTGGTGGTGATAGCAATGATATGGTCAGAACCGGCGGACGCAAAGGCAACGCCCTCGTCGATGACTTCCTGGGGGATCGCGCCATAGTTTGCGTTGGTCAGATTATTGACCGTGTTGCCCCAGATAAAGAATTCATTGTCATTGCTGACACCCACGGTGAAGCCACCAAAGCCGTTGATATCACGGACATTGTCAGCCAACTCCTCAGGTACCTTCATAAAACCGTAGTTGGGTGCCAGGTTAGCCTGCAGCGGATCGGTATAGGTCAGATCCATAGGAACGATCAGCGGGCCGATGAACACAAACAGGAACAGTCCCACCAGCACCACCAGCGCGATCACAGCCAGAGGACGGCGGAAGAAAGCCTTCACTGCCATAACAGAGGGGCTTTCCAGCTTCTCAACAGCAAACTTTTCCTCATCCGTCAGTTCCCGGCTTGCGCCAAAGAACATCCGCTTGCCCCACCGGACCAATGTGCCAAAAAATCCTGTCTTGGCAGTCTTATTTTCTTTACCCATAATACTGCCTCCTTTACTTATTGACACGGACGCGGGGATCTACAAGGCCGTAGATCACATCGATGAGCAGGTTGCCGAACAGAGAGATCAAAATATAAAACATCTGCAGAGCCAGCACGACCTCATTGTCGTTGGCCATCAAGGCCTGATTGTAGATACGGCCAATACCGTTCAGCGCGAAGATGTTCTCGATCATCAAAGAACCGGAGAAAATGCCCAGGAACCAGCCGATGATCAAGGTGACCACAGGCAGCAGAGCATTACGCCATGCGTGGGAATAGATAACAGTCTTCTCCTTCAAGCCCTTTGCTCTTGCAGTGCGGATGCAGTCCATACTCAGCGCCTCGATCATAGAAGCGCGGACATAACGGGTCATACCGCCCAGGGATGCGAAAGTCATAACGATCAGCGGCAGTGCCAGGTGATACATCCGGTCCGTGAACTGCTTCCAGGGAGTCCAGTTCAGACTGCCGGCAGTATTCATACCGGAAACCGGGAACCACCCCAAAGTCACCGCAAACAGCCAAATAAACACAATGGCAATGATAAAGGTAGGCAGAGAATAACCCACAAGGGTACCCACCTGCACCGCTACATCGCGCCTACTGCCGCGCTTCACCGCACAGAAAATACCCAGCGGTATCGTAATACCCAGCGCAAGAATAGTCGCAAATATATTGATAAACACCGTGTTCTTCATAGGCTCCACGATAACCTCGGAAACCGGCTTGCCATGCTGCTTGGAGTCACCGAAGTTACCCTGCAGCAAACCGTTAAAGGTGCCATCTGCATAGGGGTAAACACCCAGCCAGCGCAGGTAGCGTTCTACCTTTGTTCCGTTCGTTCCGTATCGTTCTTGCCAATACTCATACCGTTCCTCATAGTTCAGCCGCTTGTTTGCCTGAACTTCTGCTCTGGCAGACTCGGCGGCCTTGTCAACAGGCAGCATATTGTAGATCATAAACAGCAGGAACGAAAGGATCAGAAACACGACAACAATATATAATGTTCTTTTTAAAATATATTTGCCCATTATGGATCCCTCCTGTTTTCTTTTGATGCTATCAGTGAAGCAGATGCTTCGCTGTAGGACGGGGGCTCAACTCCGATGGCAACAGCCACAAAAGCAAGCATTTTCCCGACTGTATTTTACGCAGCGGGGGCAAGCCCCTGTCCTACATAAAAACCTATAAAGCCACAAGATAGGAACGGCATATTGCTATGCCGTTCCTATTTTGCGTTAGTTATGATTCAGCATAGGTGCTGAAATGACTTATGCGCCGTAGTTCTCAGCGAAGTCAGCCTCATCCATCAGGTAGTTGTTGGAGTAGTCAGCATACATATCCTGATTGATGGTCCAGTAGAATGCCTGGTCGTAGATGGTGGAAGTGAAGCCGGTAGCAAAGTTGATAGCAGCACACTTAGCAACGCCATCCCAGCCGTAGCCCTCGATCTGCAGGTACTCGCCGTACAGGCCAGTGCTGAAGTCGCAGCTGGTGTAGGTGATGTACATACCCAGATTCTTGGTAGCATTCTCGTTGGTCTGCCATGCGGTGATCAGCTGGTCGGTAACATCGTTGGGCTGAGTGCCGTACCAGTTGATAGCCAGAGGCATGTAGTACTCGCCGTTGATCTTCAGGGTCTTGTAAGCATTGTCAACGGTAGCGTACTGCAGGTTGACCTCGGACAGCTCGTAGCCGGACAGCTTCTTGTAACGGATAGCATCGGTGCCAGCAACGAACTCTTCGCCCTTCTCATTGTAGGTCCAGCCAGCCTCTTCCAGAACAGCAATAGCTGCGTCTACGGAGTAAGCATACTGGTTCAGCAGGATGTCTTCGTTAGCAGTGAATGCGGAGAAGCCTGCGTAGTAAGGACCGTGCACAACGGAGCCGTAGCCGCCGGTGAAGGTCTGAGCGAACTCAGGACGGTTGATGGTGTACATGATAGCCTGACGAACTTCAACCATGGAAGTGGGGCCCAGGTCGCAGCGGAATGCCAGCTTACCGTAACCAGCGCGGTCGTAGTGAGTCTCAGCATACTTATCGGGAGCCTCGTCGACCAGAGCCAGAGCAGCCTCGGTCTCAGCAGCACCGGTGATGCCAGCCAGAACATCGATCTCGCCGTTCTTGAACATATCGGTCTGAGTCTCGGTAACCATCTTAACATAGGTGATGGTCTCGATGGAAGCCTTGCCACGAGCGGTATCGCCAGGATACTTCTCGTTCAGGGTCAGGGTAGCAGTCAGAGTAGCGGAGTCGTAGTTGGAGACAACATAAGGACCGGACCAGGGCAGGTCGGAATCCCACTTCAGGTTCTCGTTGATGACATCAGCCATTGCGTAAACCTGTGCGCCTTCCTTCTCGACCATCTCGTAGAAGCCGTCGGACAGGCCGCAGGAGCCGTGTTCAGCAACAACGATGTCGTTCTCGCCCAGGTACAGAGCCATGGGAACGGGAGAGAATGCAGCGTAGGTGTTTGCGTAGTAGTAGTTTGCGTAGTCAGCGGTGAAGGTGACGGAGAAGGTGTAGTCGTCGATCAGCTTAACGCCGGTGAAGTAAACCTTGTCGCCCTCGCCAGTGTAGGCCTTGAACTCGTCGTAGCCAACCAGAGTCATACCGGAGTTACCGGTGCCGCCAGCAGCGACGCAGACCTCGGTGGAGTTAGCCAGAGTAGCAGCGATGTAGTTCTTAGCGGTGATAGCAGAGCCATCGGAGAAGATCATGTCGTCCTTAACCTTGATGGTGTAGGTCAGGGTGCCGTCTTCGTTAACAACGGAGGTGGGAACCTCAGCGATTGCGTACTCATTCCACTGATAAACGCCGTCCTTGTCGCTCATCATGGTGGAGTAGCCGGTGGTCAGGTTCTGGATGTCCAGGTCGGAAGAACCGGGAGAGGACTTGCCCCAGCTGGAGTTACGGAATGCGCCGGACAGATCGGTGGAGCTGCCCAGGATGACAGAGTTCTCTTCGCCTTCCTTGATGGTAGCAGCGATGATAGCATCAGCAGCTGCCCAATAAGGAGAAGTTACAAAGTTCTCGATCTTAGCATTGTACAGATCAAAGTACTGGTTGGAGTACAGAGGCACTTCGGGAGCCAGGTAGTTCCATCTCTGGATGTACAGCTTCCACCACTCGTTGTATACATCCTCAGCGGTTGCATACTCACCAGCGGGAGTGCAGTTGTAAACCATAGCCATGGACAGGAAGTCCATGCCCAGTTCGTAAGTAACACCCTCATACTCAACAGTAGCCAGACCGGTCTCGGGATCCTCGACTACCATGTCGATGGTGATGTTAGCACCGATGTTGTCATAAACAGAGGTGTAATCCTCGTGCATAACAGCATCAGCAAGGTCGATTTCCTGATACTGAACTTCAGTCTTGGGAGCTTCAGTGGTCTCGTTGGGGTCAGCAGCGGGAGCGCAGCCAGCGAGAACAGCAACAACCATAGCCAGAGCCAGAACCAGAGTCAGAATGCGCTTGTTCATTTCATTTTCCTCCTGATTTTTTTGTTGACTTTTCCACCGCCTGCGCTACGCAAATACACAGATGGTGTGTAAAGATAGGACAATTGTACTCCACCGGCGGTCAAAAGTCAAACAGATTTTGCAAAACGAACCGTTCTTTTTTACTTTTTTATTGAAAAACCACGGAATTCCCCTTGCCGGGGACATACATTTGTGCAGATGTTCCTGTATACAGGCATTTATACATCCCGTACCGGAAAGCCACCCTCCAAATAGCATATATATTATATATAAGGTGTGGGTAAATTATTCCAAAGAGAAGGATCGTCAAATTTCAGTTTGACGGTCTGATAAAATTTGCACTGCAACCTACCTCCCTCCTTGAGGGAGGTGGCACGGCGTAAGCCGTGACGGAGGGAGTGTCTTACAACTGTAACGACACTCCCCCAGTCAGCTTCGCTGACAGCCCCCTCAGAGAGGGGGCCAAGAATCGGCGCGGCGCGATTTTAACCTGCGCGATAAACCGGAATTTTACATCCGCAGGAAAGATACCGGGCACAATCAAGATGCGTAGCGACAACCACCGCAGAGCGTGCGCATTGTCCGCGGACACGAACCCGACCGCCGCCGGTGGCGGAGTCAAGGGAGGGTGCAGTGTGTGCCGCGGTCAGCAACCCACGCTGGTGTTTACACCAAGGAGGATGCTGGGAACCGCAAACGGATACTCGCCGCTAAACCGGAATTGGCAAAAAACAGGCGCGGTGCTTTCGCACCGTGCCTGTTTATCATTACACAATATTAAAATGCGCACTTTTCAGCGATGTATGCCTTCAGCTGGCTGATGGGAATACGGACCTGCTCCATGGTGTCGCGGTCGCGGACGGTGACGCAGTTGTCAGCCTCCGTATTTTCGTCGCCCACGGTCTGGAAGTCCACGGTGATGCAAAGAGGTGTGCCGATCTCGTCCTCCCGGCGGTAACGCTTGCCGATGGAGCCGGCATCGTCAAAGTCCACCATAAAGTCTTTTTGCAGCATATGGTAGATTTCCTCCGCCTTGGGGCTGAGCTTCTTGGAAAGGGGCAGAACTGCAGCCTTGAAGGGTGCCAGTGCAGGATGCAGCCGCAGCACAGTACGCACATCGTCCTTACCGTTTTTGTCCTGACCCACGACTTCCTCGTCGTATGCCTCGCACAGGAAGGCCAGTGCCACACGGTCACAGCCAAGACTGGGCTCAATAACATAAGGAATGTAGTGTTCGTTGGCTTCCTGATCATAGTAGTCCAGCGCCTTGCCGGATTCCTTCTGATGACGGCCAAGGTCATAGTCGGTACGGTCGGCAATGCCCCAAAGCTCGCCCCAGCCGGAGCCGAAGGGGAACTGATACTCGATATCGGTGGTAGCCCGGGAGTAGAAGGCAAGCTCAGCAGGCTCGTGGTCACGAAGCCGCAAGGACTCTTCCTTGATGCCAAGGCTGATCAGCCAGTTCTTGCAGAAATCCTTCCAGTAGGCAAACCACTCCAAGTCTGTGCCGGGCTTACAGAAGAACTCGCATTCCATCTGCTCAAACTCACGGGTACGGAAAGTAAAGTTGCCCGGGGTGATCTCATTACGGAATGCCTTGCCCACCTGGCACACGCCGAAGGGCAGCTTCTTCCGGGTAGTACGCTGAATGTTGGCGAAGTTTACGAAAATGCCCTGTGCAGTCTCCGGACGCAGGTAGCAGGTGGAGGAAGAATCCTCAGTAACGCCGATCTTGGTCTGGAACATCAGGTTGAAGTTACGGATGGAGGTGAAGTGATGCTTGCCGCAGTTGGGGCAGACCACATCCTCGTGCTCGGTAATAAAATCATTCATTTCCGCCGGCTTCATTGCGTCCACATTGACGCCCTTGCCGCTTTCAGATTCCTCGATGAGCTTATCGGCGCGATGACGGGCGCCGCAGCCCTTGCAGTCTACCAGCGGATCCGAGAAGGAGCCCACATGACCGGTGGTGATCCAGGTCTGAGGGTTCATCAAAATGGCAGCGTCCAGGCCCACATTATAGTCGGATTCCTGAACGAATTTCTTCATCCATGCTTTTTTTACATTATTCTTGAACTCCACACCCAGAGGGCCGTAGTCCCAGGAGTTGGCAAGACCGCCGTAGATCTCAGAGCCGGCATACACAAAGCCACGGTTCTTACACAGATTAACGATCATATCCAATGTTTTTTCGCTGTTTTTCATTGCAGTTTCCTCCGCTTTATATATCGAGTGGTATTATACTGTCTTTTTCGGGGTAAATCAAGTACTTTGCAGTACATTTTCCGGTCCTAAATCCTCTGCCATCAGCGTATGGACCCGATTTGCGATATCCACGGTGGTGACCCCCTCCAGCTCAGAAGCCGGGATCACCTCCAAAAGGTGCAGCTCAATGTCGGTAGGCTTCAGCTTTGCTGCATTGCCAAAAGCCTTTTGGGTGTTGCGCACCGTGCAGACCACAATGGGCACTTTCGCCTTTTGGGCAATCTTGAAAACGCCGCTGCGGAAAGGATGCAGCAACCCGTCCAGGCTGGTGTAGCCCTCCGGGAATACGGCGATGCTCGCCTCGTCTTCTTTCAGTATCTGAATACATTTCAAGATGGTCTTCAGCGCCTCCCGGTCATTTTCCCGGTTGATGGGCTGACAGCCGATCATATGCAGCAGCGGACCGATTATGAACTTTTTGTCATTTTCCCGCTTGGAAATAAAGGCCAGCTTGCTCTTGCGGAAATGGTGCAGCAGCACCACCGGATCTAAATCATTGAGGTGGTTGCAGACCAGCAGGAAGCGGCCATCCTTTGGAGTCTTTTCCAAACCGGTGGTATGCACACGCATTTGCAGGATCGTGTGGGCAGCTTCCACTAAAAGGTCCACCAAAAAACGGTAGCGGGGGTCGCTTTTATCCTGAGGCTGATCGATCTTCACCACTGCGCAAGCGGCAAGGATAATAAGAAATACTACCACAGCCAGCACTAAAAACACGCCCAACGCGCTTACCGGCAGCAGCCAAAGCCACGCGAGAGATGTAAAAGCGCCGCTGCACAGGCAAATACCCACCGCCGCCAGGACTGCCAAAACAGCTACCGTTCCAATGAGCATGGTCTTTTCCTCCAAATGAAAAGGGATTTTCTACCATTATACTCCCACCGTGTCTTATAAACAAGTGGTTTTTTCCGTTTGGGGGTAGAAATTGCGCAATAATGTTGGTATAATATAGTGCAAATCATTCAAATTTCAGTTTTCGATCAGATTAATCCCTGTTGTCATTGCGAAACCAGTCCGCAGACTGGTTGTGGCAATCTCAAAAATGCAGTTATACAGTAGATTGCCACGCCAGTGTGAGCACTGGCTCGCAATGACAGTTTAGAATATACCACTCGCTAAACAGGAACATTTGGAGGAATTTATGAAGCAGCGGATATGGGAACTGGATGTATTCCGGGGCATTTGTATATTGGGTATGCTTGCGGTGCATTTCATTTTCGATGCCGTGGAGCTTTTCGGTATTATCTCCTGGGATTATCCGCCGGCTTTTGTTTACTTGCAGCAATGGGGCGGTACGCTTTTTTTGCTGCTGTCCGGCATTTGCGTGACCTTAGGCTCCAAACACATCCGCCGGGGCCTGATCGTCCTCTCCTGCGGTCTGCTGTGTACCGCCGTCACGGTTGCTTATGCCCGGCTGACGAATTCCGGGGATGGGATGATCATCTGGTTCGGTGTGCTCCACTGTTTGGGGCTTTGTATGCTGCTGTGGCAGCTTTTCCGGAAGATGCCTGTCCCTGTTCTGGCGGTGCTGGGCATATTGATGGCAGTGCTGGGCATCTACCTGAATAACTTTTGCTTTTCCCAGGATCCCTATTGGATCATTTTCGGCATTCCCCAGGTTGGGTTCGTTTCCCCTGATTATTTTCCCCTGTTGCCGAATCTCGGTTTCTTTCTGTTGGGCGCTGTTTTAGGCAGAACCCTGTACAAAAACAAGCGTTCCCTGTTCCCAAAGGTGTCTGAAAACAATCCGGTCATTGCCTTTTTGTCCGCCTGCGGCAGGTATTCTTTATTCATTTATTTACTGCACCAGCCTGTACTGATGGCTATTCTTTCCCTTTTTGCATAGGAGGCAAATTATGAAGCATCCCATTAAAATCGACTATCTGCCCCATTTTACCTTGGGTTGCAGTATTTTGGGCTTTTTACTGCAGGTGTGGCTCCACGCCACCGGCTATGACGGCAAGGGTCTATTGGCAGAAAACCACCCGGCAACGGTATTGACTATCATTCTCACCGCCATTACCATTGTCAGCCTGTTCCTGTGGGTCCATTCCATGGGGCATCCCCCCACATATGCAGAATTGTTTCCCAAGTCCCGGATCGCCTTTACCGGCTCTCTGGCTGCTGCCGCCGGCATTATCCTCATTAGCGTTTTGGAACTGCGTCAGCTGAATCGGGTCACTGTTCTAAGCTTTATTTTAGGCATATTTGCCGCAGTCAGCTTGATCCTTTTGGGCTTTTTCCGGTTGCAGGAAAAGCATCCGCCCATGCTGCTGCATACGATCGTTACCGTATATATGATGCTGCATGTGGTCTCCCAGTACCGTGTCTGGAACTCTGAGACCCAGCCGCAGCTTTATGTGTATCAGCTTTTGGCATCGGTGTTTTTGATCCTTGCCAGCTATCACCGCACCGCCCTGGACGGACGGGCAGGCCGCAGAGATCTGTTTGTATTTTTCGATCAGGCAGCGCTGTTTTTCTGCTGCTTATCTCTGGTCAGCGACAACTGGCTGTTTTATCTGACTATGGCTTTTTGGACCGGCACAAATCTGTGCTCGCTGAAGTATGTAAAAAAACCCGTCCATAAAAAAACACCGGGAACGATGTTTCTCCCCGGCTCGGTGCGCCACTGCATCCGCTGCCTGGAGCACGCCGGCTTCCAGGCATACGCGGTAGGCGGCTGCGTCCGGGACAGCTTGCTGGACTTAAATCCCAGCGACTACGATCTTTGTACCAATGCCACCCCGGAGCAGATCAAAAAGGTCTTTGCCGACTACTCTCTGGTGCGCAGCGGAGAAAAGCACGGTACCATCGGTGTGATCTTGGAGGGCGGTATTTACGAGATCACCACCTTCCGGACAGAGGGCACTTACACCGACGGCAGGCACCCGGACAGCGTCAGCTTTGTGGGTGATCTGAAAGAGGACCTGCGCCGTCGGGATTTTACCATCAACGCAATGGCCTATGCCCCGGGCAAAGGCTTTATCGATCCCTTCGGCGGTCAAGAGGATCTGCAAAAAGGTATTTTGCGGGCGGTGGGTGATCCTGAAACCCGTTTCCGGGAGGATGCTCTGCGGATCCTGCGGGGTGTCCGGTTTGCTGTGCGTTTCCGTCTTACCCCGGATACAAATACCCTGGACGCAATGATCCGTCTTGCACCCACCATGGACTGCCTTGCGAAGGAGCGTGTGTTTTCGGAGTTATGTAAACTTCTTCCGGACATGACGGCGGAAGATATGCTGCGCTATATGCCTGTTCTCACTCAGGTGATCCCGGAGCTTGCGCCCACTGTGGGCTTCCAGCAGCACTCTCCCCATCACGCCTATGACATCTACACCCATACTGCCTATGTTGTGGATGCTGTTCCCGGGGATGTTGCCCTGCGCCTTGCAGCGCTGCTGCATGATATCGGCAAGGTCAGCACCTTTACCCAGGACGAAAACGGTCGCGGCCATTTCTACGGTCACGCCCAGGAAAGCGCCCGGATGGCAGATGATATCCTGCGCCGGCTAAAAGCTCCCACAGCCTTGCGGGAGCAGGTGGTGCTGCTGATCGGTCAGCATATGACCGTATTGGAGCCGGACAAGAAGCTGCTGCGCCGCAGGCTGGGCGCCTGGGGTGAGGAAACTGTCCGGCATTTGCTGGCACTGCAGAATGCCGATTTTTACAGCAAGGGTGTGAAAGCAGACGGCTCCCTTGCCCCGGTGGAGGCGTGCCTTACAGAAGTCCTTTCTGAAGTGCCTTGTCTGACAGTCAAGGACCTGGCGGTCACCGGACAGGATATGCTGTCGCTGGGCGTTGCGCCGGGCCCCCTGATCGGCGAATGTATGCGTCATCTGCTGCGGCAGGTGCAAAACGAGCTTCTGCCCAATGAGAAAAAAGCGCTGATGCAGGCCGCGGACGAATACTTTGAAAAGAATCAATAAATTCCGGTTTGACGCGCTGACGCGCAAATTAAGAATTGAGAATGGAGAATTGAGAATTAAGGTATTTTCTCCGAAAATAATTTAAATAGTTGCCGTAGGCAACACAATAATTCTACATTCTACATTCTCTATTTTACATTATTTCAGTTTATCGAGCAGAAGCATTTGCTCGATAAACTGAAATTTGAAAGAGGGGTCATATATGAACATTGCCATCGTCACCGGAGCCAGCTCCGGTATGGGAAGAGAATTTGTGCTGCAGCTTAGCAGTTATGTTGCGGTAGATGAGATCTGGGTCATTGCCCGCCGGGAAGAGGCTTTGCGCAAGCTCAGCAAAGAAGTATCTGTGCCGGTGCGTGTTGTTGCGATGGACCTTTGCCTGAAAAAAAGCTTCAAAGAGCTTGCGGAGCTCTTAAAACAGGAAAACCCCGATGTAAAGCTTTTGGTCAACGCTGCAGGCTTCGGTAAATTCGGCAGCTTCGATAATATTCCGTTGCAGGAGGACTGCCGGATGATCGATCTGAATGTGAAGGCATTGGTGGCGGTGACCAGAATCGTACTGCCCTATATGTGCGAAGGCTCTCATATCTTGCAGTTGGACAGCCTGTCCGCTTTCCAGCCGGTACCTTACATCACCACCTACGGCGCAACAAAAGCCTTTGTTCTCAGCTACACCCGGGCGATGATCCGGGAACTGCGTGGCCGGGGCATCCGGATGATGGCAATGAATCCCGGCTGGGTCAAAACAGAGTTTTTTGACCACGCAGTAAAAACCAACGACAAGGTCCATTATTTTAACCATCTGTACGCCGCAAACGAGGTCGTTGCCACCGGACTTAAGGATCTGTACCGCACGAAAAAGGACTATTCCATTCACGGCTTCCCGGTGCGCCTGCAGGTGCGGCTGACTAAGCTTTTGCCCCACAGCCTGGTTATGTGGATCTGGCTGCAGCAGCAGAAAAAGGAAAAGAACGAACATAATCTTACCACGAAATAAACGAGGGTGTTCAAATGAACACCCTCGTTTTCATTACTTTTCATCCGGGAAGGAATATCTCGCTCTGTATTTGACAAACTGTTCGGTAAACGCGGTGCTTTCATGCAGCTCGCCGGCCTTCAGTGCATTCAGATATTCGTGAGCCTCCAGCTTTCCCTCAGAGACCTGCAGCATTTCCACCGCCACATTGGAGCAGTGGTCCGCTGTGCGCTCGCAGGCAGTCAGCAGATCTTCCAGGACAAAGCCATATTCCACATTGCAAAGACCGTCTCTGAGCCGACGCACATGGCGGGACTTGATCTCCCGGACAAGCGCATCCACTACCTGCTCCTGGGGTTCCACCCGGATCGCCTTTTCCAGGTCGAAGGTTTTATAAGCCGATGCGGTATAGTCCACGATGTCCAGTACCGCCTGCTCCAAGACCGCCAGCTCCGCCCTGGCCTGGGAGGAAAATTCGATCTGCTTTTCACTGATCTCCTTTGCCGCCTTGGCGATGGATACCGCGTGGTCACCGATCCGTTCGATATCCGAAATGGAATACAGCAGCGTGTTCAGCGTCCGGTTGTCCTCCAGGGAAAGATTTCTGGCAGACAGTTTTACCAGATAGGTGCCCAAAGCATCCTCGTACCGGTCTGTGCGGTCCTCCAGGTCCTTGACCTGCTCCAGCTTTTGCTCGCTATACCGGTTCAGCATATCCATTGCCAGACGGATGGCATCCGCCGAAGCTCCTGCCATCTGACCGGCGATCTGGTGGGCGCGCTGGATCGCCACAGCCGGTGTTTCCAGCAGGCGCTGATCCAAAAGCTCGGTCTTTTCCGGCTCCCGGTCCTCCGGCACGAGCAAATATGCAAGCTTGACCAGCAAGCCGTTCAGCGGCAGCAATATCGCCGTGGCCACCAGATTAAAGCCGGTGTGGATCACAGAGATATTCCAGGCTTCCACGCTGTCTGCAAGGAAGGTCCAGTCAATGAACAGACCCAATCCGTAAAATACCACCACAAACAGCAGCACACCGACCACATTGAACAGCAGATGCACCATTGCTGTGCGTCTTGCGTTGCGGTTTGCGCCGATGGCGCCCATCATAGCCGTGACACAGGTGCCGATGTTCTGACCCAGAATAATGGGGATTGCTGCGCCGTAGGTGACTGCACCGGTAACACAAAGGCCCTGCAAAATACCCACAGATGCGGAAGAGGACTGAATGACCGCCGTCAGCACTGCGCCAAAAAGGATGCCGACCAAGGGATTAGTAAAGGAGATCATCAGGTCTGCAAACCAGGCTTCATTTTTCAAAAACGCCATAGAGTCGCTCATCAGATCCATACCGGTCATCAGCGCCATAAAGCCCAGCATAATGGTGCCGATGCCTTTTTTCTTCTCGCTCTTGGTAAACATATACAGGACAATGCCGATAATGCCGATGAGCGGTGCCAGCGTGGCAGGCTTGAACAGCTTGATCAGGAAGCTGTCGCCCTCCAGGCCGGACAGGGACAAGACCCAGGCGGTGATCGTGGTGCCCACATTGGAGCCCATAATGACACCGACTGCCTGCTTCAGCGTCATAATACCGGAGTTTACGAAGCCCACCACCATAACGGTGGTGGCGGAGGAGGACTGGATCACCGCAGTAACTGCGGCACCTAAAAGAAAGCCCTTCCAAACCTTGCCGCTCATTTTTGCCAGGACTGTCTGCAGCTTGCCGCCGGCCTGCCGTTCCAGCGCTTTTCCCATGATGTCCATACCGAACAGGAACAGCGCCAGTCCTCCAAGAAGCGTAATGATGTTAAAAATGTAAGTTGTCATAGCTTTTCCTTCCTGTTTTCTTATCTACTTATATTTTAGTTTGCCCAAATAAAAAAACCATAGAAGCTACGAAAAAACTATGTAAAATCTGTGTAAAAAACCGGGAGCAGCTGCTCCCGGTTTTTCTTAGGGAAAGATCACCCGGATTGTTGTGCCCTTTCCTGCCTCACTTTCCAATTCCAGTCCCGCATCATGGCGGGCAGCTGCGTGCTTGACGATGGACAAACCCAGTCCTGTACCGCCGGATTGCTTGGAGTGGCTCTTGTCAACCCGATAAAACCGTTCAAAAACACGGTCCTGATGTTCTGCCGGGATACCGATGCCTGTGTCGCTGACGATCAGTTTGTTTTGCTCCACACGGATCTGCACACTGCCGCCGGGAACATTGTACTTGATGGCATTGTCGCATAGATTGTATATGATCTCATACAGCAGCCGCCGCACACCGGACAGGCAGAAGCCCTCGCCGGAAACGGTGATCCCGACATTTTTTTGCACTGCACTGGGTTGCAGGACCGTTTTAACTTCCTCTGCCAGTGCAAGCATATCCACATTCTCCTTGGGCAGATCCACGCCCTCATCAAGCTGAGAAAGACGGATAATATCTTCGATCAGATTCACCAGCCGGACAGCCTCCTTGCGGATATGTCCCACAAACCGGGGCGCATCCTCTTCCTTGACCAGTCCGTTTTCCAGCAGCTCGGCGCTGCCGATAATGCCCTGCAGGGGTGTTTTCAGCTCGTGGGACACATTGGCAGAAAACTCCCGCCGAAGCTGCTCTGCATTCAGCGTCTGCGTAATATCAAAGGCCAGCACCACTGCGCCGATCACAGTGCCGCCTGACTCGATCCGGCTCAGATCAAACTGGTAGTCCCGGCCATTGTACTGCGCCCGGGCAATGCCCCGTCCATGATCCAGGGCATCATTGACCGCCTTACGCATTCCGGCGCTGCGCTCCACTGTCAGAAAATTTTTGCCGATGCAGTCATCCTCTGCGCCAAAGAGCCGCTTTGCCATAGGGTTGATGCTCAGGATCGTTGCCTCGTTGTTCAGCAGCACAAGACCCTCCAGCATACTGTCTGTGATCTGGCTGAATTCATCGCTTTTTTGCTTCATCTGCTTCATTTGGCCGGATATTTGCATATGCTGCTGATGGATCCGGCGAAGCAGCGGTGTGATCTCATCATACACCGCATTCTTCAGCGGCTGCTCCAGATCCAGTCCGTTAATGGGCTCTACGATCTTTTTTGCCATCCGCTGCGCCAGCAGCGCCGACAGCGCAATGGCAAGCGCTGCGATCAAAAGCACCGGCTGCAGCAGATCCAGCACAAGCGCCCAGGCAGATGCCTGACTGGTAGATATCCGCAGCACCGTTCCATCCTCCAGCCGCCGCGCCTCATAAAAGGTGCGCTCCGTCAGTGTGGAGGAGATGCGCACACTGCTGCCATAGCCGGATAAAACAGCTTCCCGGATCTCCTCCCGGTCGCTGTGATCGCCCATTGCAGACGGATCTACCCGGGTGTCAAACAGGACTGTTCCCTCTGCGTCGATCCAGGTAAGCCGGAAGCGGTCACTGTCCACACTTTCCAGGTAGGCTGCACCCTGTTGCTGTGTTCCCGCTGCGGCAAGACTCAGCTCGTCTGCAAGCTGCTCTGCCTGCACGCCGGAAAAGTGGTCGTACAGCACGCCCATCACCACGCCCAAGGCACACAGCAAGACCAGCACCGCCACAAAAACCGTAGAGCGGAAAATCTTACTTGCCATATTTTGCCTCCAGCCGGTAGCCCACATTGCGTACAGTCTCGATCAGTTCCCCATAGCCGCCCAGCTTCTGCCGCAGGGTGCGGATATGCATATCCACCGTGCGTGTTTCGCCGTAATACTCCGTTTTCCACACCTTTTCCAAAAGCTGTTCTCTGGTAAAGGCGATTCCCGGCTGGGACAAAAACAGCTGCAGCAGCGCATATTCCTTGTATGTAAGACAAATACGCTCTCCATCCACCAGCACGGTATGCTCCTGGGGATTCAGCACCAGGCCGCTGACCTGCAAAAGATCTTCCGCGTTGGTCTTTTTACAGCGACGGAGCACCGCCTTCACCCGGGAGACCATTTCCATAATGCCGAAAGGCTTTACCAGATAATCATCTGCGCCCAGGTCCAGACTTTGGACCTTATCGTATTCTGCGCCCTTGGCAGTAGCCATAACGACGGGAATATCCTGAAATTCCTTTGACGCCTTCATCATTTTAAGCAAGGTCACGCCGTCCTTCCCCGGAAGCATCACATCCAGCACCACCAGCTCCGGCTTCTCAAATTGCAGCGCATTCCATAAACTGTCGCGGTGTTCAAAACCTCTGGCTTCAAAACCGGTAGAAGTAAGTGCATACACTTCAATATCGCGAATGCTGGAATCATCCTCTACACACCAGATCATAGTTTCGCCCCTCTTCCCTCTTTTTCTACATAGTAATCTTTTTCCCCGGAAAATGCAACAGTACTGTTTTCTGAAAAAATCAGCGAAGGCTATCGACGAATGCCCCAACGCGTGTTATAATATAGCAATCTGTTAAAAGAGGGGTGAGCTTTATGGGTGAGCTGTCAAAAAAGCATATTTGTATCGGTCTGCTTGCCCATGTGGATGCGGGCAAGACGACCCTTTCCGAAGCGCTTTTATACCAAAGCGGCCAACGCCGCATTTTGGGCAGAGTAGATCATAAGGATGCCTTTCTGGACACCCACGACTTAGAGCGAGCCCGGGGGATCACCATCTTTTCCAAGCAGGCGCTGCTGGCTACGCCCCATCTGGATATTACCCTGCTGGACACGCCCGGGCATCCGGATTTCGTGTCGGAAGCAGAGCGGGTAATGCCGGTTTTGGACTGCGCCGTGCTGGTGATCAGCGCTGCCGCCGGTGTGCAGTCCCACACCGTAACCCTGTGGAAGCTGCTGGAGCACTATAGTGTGCCGGTTTTTCTTTTTATCAACAAAACGGATCTCCCGGATATTTCCCGGGAGGCGGTTTTAGGTCAGCTGCAGCAGCAGTTAAGCAGCAGCTGTGTTGACTTTCAGCAAAATGCGGATGCTTTACAGGAAAGCATCGCGCTGTGCGATGAGGCATTGCTGGAAAATTACCTTGCCGGCGGCAAGGTAACGGACGCAAATATCCGCGCTCTTATCGCCGGGCGAAAGCTGTTTCCCTGCTGCTTCGGCTCCGGTCTGAAAATGGAAGGTATCGATACCCTTTTGGATATCTTGGACCGGTATGCACGGGCAGCAGAATTTCCGGACACCTTCGCTGCAAAGGTCTTTAAGATCACCCGGGATCCCCAAGGCAACCGCCTGAGCTGGCTGAAGGTCACAGGCGGCAGCGTACAGGTGCGGCAAAGTCTTTCCTACACCGACCTTTCTGGGGAAGCTATAGAGGAAAAAATCATACAACTGCGTCTGTATAACGGTGAAAAGTTTACCGCTGCGGAAACAGTCCTTCCCGGGCAGATCTGCGCTGTCACCGGTCTGAGCAAGACCTACGCTGGTCTATCCCTGGGCACAGAAGCCGCCGCCGTGAAAGCACGGATCGAGCCGGTAATGTCCTATCAGGTGCTCCTGCCCCAGGGGTGCGATCCTGTTACCGCCGTGCAAAAGCTGCGGCTTTTGGAGGAAGAAGATCCCCAGCTGCACATTTTGTGGGATGCGCAGCTGAAGCAGATCCATCTGCAAATTATGGGTGCCATCCAGCTGGAGGTGCTGCGCAGCATTATTCTTCAGCGTTTTTCTTTAGAGGTAGCCTTCGCCAGCGGCAAGGTCGCCTACAAAGAGACCATTGCAAGCACCGTGGAGGGTGTGGGTCACTTTGAGCCTTTGCGCCATTACGCAGAGGTACATATCCTTTTAGAGCCCCTACCCCGGGGCAGCGGTCTTGTGTTTGACAGTGTTTGTTCTACCGATGTGCTGGATATCAGTTATCAAAAGCTGATCGTCTCCCATCTGCGGGAAAAGCTGCACAAAGGCGTACTCACCGGCGCACCCATTACAGATATGAAGCTGACATTACTCGTTGGCAGAGCCCACCTGAAGCACACCGAGGGCGGTGATTTCCGACAAGCTACCTATCGGGCAGTACGGCAGGGCCTGATGCAGGCAGAAAGCATACTTTTGGAGCCGTGGTATGACTTCACCTTAACTGTACCCACACCGGTGATCGGCAGAGCCATCACCGATATCCGCTCTATGTCCGGCGAATTGGATGCCCCGGAAAGCCAGGGAGAAATGTCCGTGCTTACAGGCTTTCTGCCGGCTGCCTGCCTGGGAGATTATGCCGATCAGGTGGCCGCTTACACCCAGGGAAAAGGACAATTACTGGTTTCTCTGCGGGGGTATGATCTGTGCCACAACCCGCAGCAAGTGATAGCCGAATCCGGTTATGACCCGGAAGCAGATGTGGAAAACACCCCGGACAGCGTATTTTGCGCCCACGGCGCAGGCTTTCCGGTGAAGTGGAATAAAGTCAAAGACTATATGCATCTGGACAGCGGACTTCGTGCTCCGCAGCCGGAGGTGCCCACCGTCATCACCCGGAATCTGCGCCTGGATGATAAGGCTCTGGAAGAAATTATGCTCCGGGAGTTTGGACCGGTAAAGCGTCCGCAGTACAGCGCATCAACAAATCAGCCCGCCGGGGAAACGCTTGTCATTCAACCGCCCCGGGATACGGCGCTGATCGTGGACGGTTATAATATTATTTTTGCCTGGGAGGAATTATCTGCCACTGCCCAAAGCGATCTGGATGCCGCCCGGCGAAAGCTGTGCGATCTGCTCTCCAGCTACGCAGGCTTCAAGCAGTGTTATCTTGTGGTGGTTTTTGACGGCTACAAGGTCAAGGGCAACCCCGGAGAAAAGCAGCCGTTTCATAATATTCAGGTGGTTTATACCAAGGAAAACGAAACTGCCGATGCTTATATTGAAACCCTTGCCGCCCGGATCGGGCGCAATTATGCGGTGAAGGTCGCCACCTCTGATGCACTGGTGCAGCTGAGCAGCCTGCGCAGCGGTGTTCTGCGTATGTCCGCCCGGGAGCTTTGGGAGGAGATCTGCCGCACACAAGCGGAAATGCGGAATCATTTTGATAAATAATCAAATTTCAGTTTGACGAATTGTACAAACCAAACTGTCATTCCGAGCCAATTCCCAAAGGGGACCCCGCAAAGACAAACAGTCTTTGTGGGGAGAGGAGAAGCCAAGATGTTGTCGGAATTTTCTGCTTGCAGAAAATGAAGCGTTACATCTTGTGCTTTGACGAGGCGTGGGAATCTA
>JAZNQK010000023.1:0-7258 GCA_045590135.1 Faecousia sp. | reverse complement strand
AGATCGAGCTGAAGGACGAAGAGGATGATGATGAGATCATCTACGCCGAGAACGAGCTTGTGATCGGCAGCGCCGCTGAGGTGCTGGATTCCGGCTTCGTGATCGACGAGGATAGCCCCGAAGGCATTATGGATGTATTCGAAAGCGCCGATGACGCTGACGAATCCTACGAAGATTAAGGAGGCGAAAGTATGGCAGAAGCCACATTTGACGCCATTAAAATTGGCATTGCTTCGCCGGAAATGATCCGGCAGTGGTCCTTCGGTGAGGTCAAGAAGCCGGAGACCATCAACTACCGCACATTGAAGCCTGAGCGGGACGGTCTGTACTGTGAGAAGATCTTTGGACCTACCAAGGACTGGGAATGTCACTGCGGTAAGTACAAGAAGATCAAGTACAGAGGCAAGGTCTGTGACCGCTGCGGCGTTGAGGTCACCAAGGCAAAGGTGCGCCGTGAGCGTATGGGTCACATCGAGCTGGCCGCACCCTGCAGCCACATTTGGTATTTCAAGGGCATTCCCTCCCGTATGGGTCTGATCCTGGATATCAGCCCGAAGGTGCTGGAAAAAGTGCTGTATTTTGCAGCTTATATCGTCACCGATCCCGGTGATGCACCCCTGAGCCGTAACCAGATCCTCACCGAGAAGGAATACCGGGATATGCGCGAGAAGTATGAAGATGACTTCCGTGCAGGTATGGGCGCAGAGGCTGTGAAGGAGCTGCTGGAGCAGATCGACCTGGAGGCTCTGTCTGAGCAGCTGCGTGAAGAGCTGAAGACCGCATCCGCACAGAAAAAGCAGCGCCTTGTAAAGCGTTTGGAGGTCGTGGAAGCATTCCGGGAGTCCGGCAACAATCCTGCCTGGATGGTTATGGATGTGCTGCCTGTGATCCCTCCGGATATCCGTCCTATGATCCAGCTGGACGGTGGCCGTTTTGCCACCTCCGACCTGAACGATCTGTACCGGCGTGTGATCAACCGTAACAACCGTCTGAAGAGACTGATCCAGCTCCACGCTCCCGACATCATTATCCGTAATGAGAAGCGTATGCTCCAGGAGGCTGTGGACGCGCTGATCGATAACGGCCGCCGCGGCAGAGCCGTTACCGGCGCTAACAACCGTGCGCTGAAGTCCTTGAGCGATATGCTCAAGGGTAAGCAGGGCCGTTTCCGTCAGAATCTGCTGGGTAAGCGTGTTGACTACTCCGGCCGTAGCGTTATCGTTGTCGGTCCTGAGCTGAAGCTGTATCAGTGCGGCGTGCCCAAGGAGATGGCGATCGAGCTGTTCCGGCCCTTCGTGATGAAGAAGCTGGTCTCCGACGGCCTGGCTAACAATATTAAGTCCGCAAAGAAGATGATCGACAAGGGCAAGACCGAGGTTTGGGATGCTCTGGACGAGATCATTAAGGACCGCCCTGTTATGCTTAACCGTGCGCCTACGCTGCACCGTCTGGGTATTCAGGCATTCGAGCCTATTCTGGTGGAGGGTCGCGCTCTGAAACTGCACCCCCTGTGCTGTACCGCGTTTAACGCTGACTTTGACGGCGACCAGATGGCTATCCATGTGCCGCTGTCTGCGGAAGCACAGGCAGAGGCAAGAATGCTGATGCTCTCTGCCAACAACCTGCTGCGTCCCCAGGACGGTAAGCCTGTTACCGTTCCCACACAGGATATGATCCTGGGTGCTTACTATCTGACCTACACCAGACTTGGCAAGGCAGAGAAGGGCGCTGAGACTGTCTTCGTTACCGATGCCGGTGATACCGGCCTGCCGGTAAACGAGATCGTGGATGCTGACGAGTTCGTAGCAGCCAACAAGAAGGCAAAGGCAGAAGGTAAGGCAGCCGCTATGTTCCGCCCTGTACTGAACTACTCCAGCGTGGAAGAGGCGATCGCTGCCTATGCTGACGGTGATGTGGGCCTGCATGCCCCCATCCGTGTGCGTTACAGCAAGGAAATTGACGGTCAGATGCGTTACAGCATCATCAACGCTACTGTTGGCCGCCTGATCTACAACGAGCCCATTCCTCAGGATCTGGGCTTTGTGGACCGCAGCGTGCCCGGTCACGAGTTTGATCTGGAAGTGGACTTCCTGGTTGGCAAGAAGCAGCTGGGTAAGATCATCGACAAGTGTATCCGCAGACACGGCTTTACCGTGGCTACCGAAATGCTTGACCGGATCAAGGCTTTGGGTTATAAGTTCTCCACCAAGGGTGCTATTTCCGTTTCCATCGCCGATATGGTGGTGCCGGAAATCAAGTATGAACTGGTTGCGGAAGCGGAAAAGAAGGTCGTTGAGATCGAGCAGTTCTACCGTAAGGGCTTCATCACCAACGAGGAGCGTTACCGCTTGGTAGTCCAGCAGTGGGAGAAGACCACCGCGGATGTTACCGGCGCTCTGCAGGGCAACCTGGACGAGTTTAACCCCATCTATATGATGGCTGACTCCGGCGCCCGTGGTAGTATGGCACAGATCCGTCAGCTGGCAGGTATGCGTGGCTTGATGGCGGATACCGCAGGCCGTACCATTGAGATCCCCGTTAAGGCTAACTTCCGTGAAGGCCTTAGTGTTCTGGAGTACTTTATCTCCTCCAGAGGTGCTCGTAAGGGTATGACCGATACGGCTCTTCGTACCGCTGACTCCGGTTACCTGACCCGTCGTATGGTGGATGTTTCTCAGGATGTGATCATCCGTGTGCATGACTGCGGCACTGTCAACGGTATTTGGGTCGGCGCTGTTTACGACAAGAACGGCGATGTCATCGATACCTTCGGCAACCGTATCCACGGCCGTTATCCGGTCAGCGATGTGCTGGACCCCGCAACAGGCGAGGTGCTGCACTCCAAGTACACCATGATGATGCCCGAGGATGCTGAGAAGTTCGAGAAGGCAGGCATCGAGAAGATCTATATTCGCACCATTTTGGGCTGCCGTGCCCGTACCGGTGTTTGTGCCCGTTGCTACGGTATGAACCTGGCCACCTCCAAGGAAGTGGACTTGGGTGAAGCTGTTGGTATCATTGCTGCACAGTCCATCGGTGAGCCCGGTACCCAGCTGACCATGCGTACCTTCCACTCCGGCGGCGTTGCAGGTGACGATATCACCCAGGGTCTGCCCAGAGTTGAAGAACTGTTTGAGGCACGCCGTCCCAAGAAGATGGCGCAGATCTCTGAGATCACCGGTGCTGTCAGCATTGACGATACCCACCGCACCGCTCTGCGTAACATCACAGTTACCGCTGAGGACGGCGAGGTCAAGGTCTATCAGGTGCCTTACTCTGTGGGTCTGAAGGTCAGCCACGGTAAGACTGTGCTGAAGGGCGAGCCCATCACCGACGGCGCACTGTATCCCCAGGATGTGCTGCGTATCTCCGGTGTGGAGGCTGTTCAGGATTATCTGGTGCAGTCTGTTCAGGCTGTGTACCGTCAGCAGGGCGTTGAGATCAACGATAAGCATATCGAGGTCATCATCCGTCAGATGATGCGCAAGGTCCGCGTGGAAGATCCCGGCGACAGCACACTGCTGACCGGCGTTGTTCTGGATAGCTTTGAGTTTGAGGATGCCAAGGACGCAGTCCAGGCACGGATCGACGCCGGTGAAGAGGATCTGAAGCTGCCTGAGGCATCTGCAATGCTGCTGGGTATTACCAAGGCTGCATTGGCAACAGATTCCTTCCTGTCTGCCGCATCCTTCCAGGAGACCACCAAGGTCCTGACCGATGCCGCTATCAAGGGCAAGGTCGACCGTCTGGTGGGTCTGAAGGAGAATGTGCTCATCGGTAAGCTGATCCCTGCAGGCTCCGGTCTGATGGCATACCGGGATTTTAAACCCGGCGCCACCCCGGAATCTCGCTTGACTGAGGAAACTGCTGAATACTAATCAATCAAAAAAGAGCAGGAATAAAAGGTTTTTCCTTTTGTTCCTGCTCTCTTTTAATGGACAATTGACAATGAAGATCTGTCATTGCGAACCAGTGACCGATGTCACTGGTGTGGCAATCTCATAGATTAGCACATCAATATCTGTCATTGCGAACCGGCGCGCACGCTGGTGTGGCAATCTGATGCAATTTTCAATAAGTAGGGGAGGGTCACTGACCCTCCCGATCCGTTTACAATCTTTCATTTTTGAAAAGAGAGCTTTTTATTCAATGCAACCCAATTCCTGCAAGAGCTCTGCGCAATTGATTCCGCTTAATTCCTCACCGCCGGCTGCAAAATCCAAAATATACGCATTTTCCGATTGCCAGATATTTACCGTCACATTACCCGGCAGCGCGTCCTGAGGTATTTCAATACGCTTAATGGCATTGTTTCCGCAAAAAAGAAGATGTGCACCAAAGGTGGTCTCAAGCGCTCTGCCATCATCGAAAAACTGAGAGCCGTTGTAGGTCAGCCAGGCAAGCGATGCAGTGCCATCTGCTGTATTGGCAGTGTTTATGTCGGCAATGCTGTACCAGACCCCGGCAAAGCCTTTTTTCAGCCATGCGCCCTGCACCTGTCCGTCGCAGTGCTGCGCGACGATCCGGAACTCACCGTCTGAAGCTTCTTCACGGCACATAAAGGTTTCTTGACCGGGCTTGCTTCCCAGCTTGTGCAGCGCGATCCGATAGCTGACGGGGGATAGTACAATAAGCACCGCAACCACAGCAAGTAATATGCAGATCGTGATAAGCATTCTCTTATTCATAAGCTATGTTCCTCCTTGCCAGCTGTTTATTTAGCCTTCGTATATTCTTTTACAACTGCCCGGAGATCCTCAAATAACTCATAGGTCATCGGTGAACTGTAAGCATTGAGCTGATTGATGTCTTTTTCTAATGCAACAATCATATTTCGTATAGATGTCAGACCAATACCATCCAGAATGGTCACATTGGAGTCAGCCAGATACTGCATCAAAGCGGCATCGTCCATATCAGACAGTTTGGAAATACCCATCGCTTCTGCGTGCCGCTGGGATATAATTGCAATATCTGCAACTGACAGGATACCTCTTAAATATGCCTCTTCCATAGAATAGAAGATGCCGTCGTTATATGCCATTATATTGAATCCCTTGACGCAATAAAAAGGATGTCCTGCGACTGTGTAGTTTTCCTCTGCGTCGGAAGTGGCGAGGGAAAACCAAACCGTTGTTTCTCCAAATGTACCATAGTAAATTTCTTCGTAGATGCTCTGCCCAAAGGTGAGCTTGCGGCCAGGTTCTGTGCCGTATTGCTTCTTCCATTGTTCATATTGTGCCTGCGCGATATGTTCGGCTTTTTCCGGATCGATAATCAAGTCTTTCATTGGCGTGGCGGCATCCTCCAGCGCACTTGTTGGGCGGGAGGTGTTCATCAGTGCATGATTTGCCATTTCGTGTCTTTTCACAATGAGATCGATGTCGGCGTCTGTCAAATAGCCCAGCTCATACGCATCTTCCAGAAAATAGTATTGGCCGTCCTTTGTTGCCCAAAAACCTGCCCGGGTCGGATAATATACACTATGACCTAGCAGGGGATAATGGTAGGTACTCGCGCTGTCGTCATCAACAATAGGACCTCCGGTGAACCACACAACAGTATCGTTAAATGTTCCGTAGTACAGATAAACAGTGCCGTCTTGTGTAGAATCCAAGGACATAATGCTGTCCAATTGCTTCACAGGAAAACCGAGACTGTCAGAATAATAATCCAGATAGGCTGTTTCTATTGCTTCTTTTACTTGTCCTGTAATGGATGTGTCGAAAAACAAACTCACTAAAAGATCGTTTGCAATATCGATATCCGCTGCGTAATAGTAGTGACCGATCTTCAGCTTTGTCTCCCCGGAGCCGTTACCGGGGAAGAACAGAAAGGATTTACTTTGAGAGCCGTTTTTCGCCAGAAAGGTAATGCTCCAGTCACCGCCGGTGCGGTTAGTAAGATAGTCGTTGCCGCGACGCTCTAAATTGCAGTCAAACAGATCCACCAGCTGCGACACATATTCCGGATGTGTGAGCGTAAGTCCTTTGCCGTAATGATGGACCTCCAAAGCGGTGATCTGCTCCTTGCGCACATCCAACAGATCATAAGATGTACCACTTATTGGGTTGATCACAAAATCCGCCACGATCAGACCTAAAATAAGAACGATCAATACACCTATTACAATATATTTTCTTTTCATATTAAAACACTCCTTTCTGTGTCTGTTTCTATCAATACAACACACAAGTATGAAAAGGGGAGACACTTTCATAAATAAAAAAACGCATAAGCTGCTCGTCACGCTGCAGCCTATGCGCCTTTATGTCAATAACAACACACCTGTCATTGCGAACCGGTGCGCACACCGGTGTGGCAATCTCGTCAGACATTTTTAATAAAGGGCATAACGGCTGCACCGCGAAATATCCATTACCACAGCGCATCACCCTTTCTTTATAAATGTATCTTACATTTTCAATATAGCATACAGAAGCGATTGTGTCAACAGCGCAAAGCGGTTACAGGACTAAGAGATTCCCGTATTTTGACGGAAATTTTGCCTGTCTTCGCCGGTGCAGCAGGGGAGAGCGGCTCTTTTATGCGAATATACAGAAAAAAACTTGCAAAATTTGTTGACTTTTTCAAAATTATGATTATAATAATATTCCGTATGGATATGCAAAAAAGTAAAGCCACTGCAGCACTATCCCGGATCACAGTCCCGGATGGCTGTAAAGTCGTGGTAGGTGCCAAGCAGCTGCGCAAGGCACTGATCGCCGGCAGAGCGCGTCAGGTGTACCTTGCACTGGATGCCGACCCTGCCATCACAGAGCCTTTTGCGGCGCTGTGTGATGATAACCGGATTGCGTTTGACTGGGTCAGGTCTATGGCTGACCTTGGCAATGCCTGCGGCATTGAAGTCGGCGCAGCCACCGCAGCGATTATTTGTTGATTCTGTCGGGCTTGCCCGTGGAATAATATCCGTCAACAGACGAGAACGAAAGAAAGGAGAAATGAAATGCCTACTTTTAATCAGCTTGTTAAGTATGGTCGTAAGCAGGCAGCCTACAAGTCCACTGCTCCTGCTCTGCAGAAGGGTCTGAACACTCTGGAGAACCGCTCCACCGATCTGCCCTCTCCCCAGAAGCGTGGTGTTTGCACCGCTGTCCGTACCACCAGCCCCAAGAAGCCGAACTCCGCTCTGCGTAAGATCGCCCGTGTGCGTCTGACCAACGGTATGGAAGTTTCCGCTTATATCCCCGGTGTCGGCCACAACCTGCAGGAGCACTCTGTCGTTCTGATTCGTGGC
>JAZNQK010000022.1:0-4204 GCA_045590135.1 Faecousia sp. | reverse complement strand
GCGCTCCTCCGGTAAGGCTATCGAGGCAGCAAGAGCCGCTTACGATGCGCTGACAGAAGGCTCTAAGCAGTATGTCAAGCTTCTCGACACTCTGCTGGCGGCTGAAGCAGCCTATGCTGAATTTGGCGGCTTGGGTGTTGTCGGTACCATCGCGATCGTGGTTGCAGTATTGGCAGCCGGCGGTATCGGAACAACACTTGTACTGGTGAAGAAGCCCCAGTTGCTGAAAAAGAAAGCAAAAGCGGAAGAAACTGCAGAGTAATCTATAACCCAAAAGAAAGAGGTCACCTCCGAGGTGACCTCTTTCTTTCGCAAATCAAATTGACGCAGGAAGCCGGATGTGATATAAGTATTACAGTAAAACAAGGGAGATGAGAAAATGTTAAAGCGCATATTTGCGTTATTGGCAATCATTGCGGTTCTGGCAGCCTTTTTGTGTGTTCCGGTATCGGCAGAAGAAGCCGAGGCGCAGGAATTTATCTATGATTTTGACCTGACGGAAACCGAGCTTCGCGTAGACAGTAAACGCGTTAGAGGAATGAGCCTTACCTATGAGCCGGTGCACAAAGCGTTGGAAGAATTTTACTTTAACGGTGGTATGGATTGGAAATATGCTTTTGATAATCTGGATTACCTGAAAACGCCTACCAATTCCGTGAGCAACACATTCTATTTTGGCAACACGGAAGAGTATAAATGGGACGGCCTTCGTATCGGTGCCCGCGTGATAGACGGTGAGAATAAAACATATCCTGCCGGCTATTGGATGGCAATTACGATCCGCGTGCCGGAGGATGGTAGATATATGCTGAGTCTGGAATATCAGACACGGGGTGACGGCACGACCGCCGGTGAAATTTATGTGTTTGATAATGTTTTTCCGGATCATATGGCAATTGAGCGTACTTTGGATGACTCCTTGTGCCTGGGGACTGTGGATCAATTTAAGAAGACCTGGGATTTTGAGTATGCTTATGCAGATGTGGGCGAAGTGGAGCTGACGGAAGGCGAGTCTACGGTGGTATTCCGGGCGGCTGAGAAGGATGGCAATGACACCAGTGCATATATGTACTTATCCAAATTGATCCTTTCCAGTAAACCCTTGCAGGAGCGGGCGGCCTATGTAGATGCGCTCATAACTGCTATAGATACCAAGGACAAAAATTCTGTCGAAGCAGCAAGAATAGCCTATGACGAGCTTTCAGATGGCGCAAAGACCTATGTGCAGCGACTGGATTTATTGCTGAATGCGGAAGCTGTTAACACCGAAAAGGGCAATGTCAGCTGGTGGATCGGTGTTGTGGTGGTTGCTGTGATAGCAGGTATCGTGGGCGCTTTCGTGGCAGTAAAAAAGAAAAAACAATAATACCAGTTAAGACCCGGCAGTACACTGCCGGGCCTTTTTATAGGAGTATGGGCTGGATCTGCTTTCTCTCCAAAGCACAGACAAGGGTCTGAGGGATTTTTTTGAAGTCTGCCACGATGCTTGTGGGTTTGTTCACAGCATCATCCTGTCGGAACGGTACAAAATAGTAGTTTTGTTTGCAAAGCAGCTTGCCGATATTTTCGGCAGCACCTGCCAAGGCATCATTGGTGGATATGGCGATCACCACAGGTCTGCCGTTACGCAGGTGGCTTTTTGCCGCCATAGTCACCGGCGTGTCTGCAATACTGTGGGCAAGCTTTGCTAAAGTGTTTCCGGTGCACGGTGCGATCACCAGTGCGTCCAGCAACTTTTTAGGACCGATGGGCTCTGCCTGGACGATGGTACAGATGGGCTCTGTGCCACAGGCTTTTGTTGCCCTTTGTATATGCTCCTGTGCCGTACCGAACCGGCTATCCGTGGAGCAGGCGTTGTGTGAGAAAATAGGGATCAGCGTATAGTCCTTTGCAAGATCTTCCATTACGGGAAATACATCTTTGTATGTGCAATACGAGCCGCACATAGCAAATCCAATGGTCACAGTATCACTCCTTATTATATATAAGACGGGTGACAGTGCTGGCGATCAGCTTTCCCGAGGATTCCGGCGCGTCCTTGCCCGGCAATCCCCGGGCGATCAGCACATTTTTGCCTTCGATACCCTGTTTGGATGCCAGATCGATCATCAGGCAGTCGCTGGGAAATATAGTTGCATCTGTATCCGTCAAAACCGTTTCCGGTGCGGTGTTAAACACGGCCCGGTAGCTGTCCGGCGCAGGGGGCACGGTATCCGTCTCGTAGCCTAAAGCCTCCAGCATTGCCCGGTCTGCAGGCTTTCGGGCGCTGACTGTGACCCGGGCGCCAAGACCGCGCAGCAATGCGGCAAGACACTTTCCGATGCGTCCCCAGCCGATGATCAGGATACTTACATTTTCCAGACAAACCGGCAGCTTCTGCAAAAGCAGCTTCAGCGCGCAGTGAGCAGTAATGGCCGCGTTGCTGGCAAGATAGAATGGGTCTTTCAGCAGATCTATCACCGAATAGCCTTTCAGCGCTGCGCAGTCTAAATTTCCTCCAATTACGGTGATATCGTCAGACAGCTGCGCCAGTACCTGAGAAAGCTGGCCACCGCCGCGAATGGTTTCGCCGTTGTCTAAGCTGGGAACAGGCAATAATAAGTGGGTCACCTTTTCTGTGGGTTCGGGAGAAAAAGAAAAACCCCATTTTTTAAGAAAGTCCTCCGCATACTTGAGCGCGCCGCTGCTGCCGGCAGTATAGAATAAGGTATCGTTCATTGCTATCACCCTTTCACGCCACAATATGCGAAAGCCAGCGTACTTGTGCTTGATTTTTCGGCGCGCTTCGGTATAATGGAATGCAAGAGGTGAACGAAATGCAACGGTTAGGTTTTATCCACGATATGATGGATGTAAAGGTTTTGATTCTGTTTGTGGCGGCGCGCTCCAATTATCCTATGACCTGTCAGGAAATTTACGAGCTGTGCTATCAGGATGAGTGCCTGAGTTATTTTGATGTGTGTACAGCGATCCCGGAGATGGTCACATCCGGGCATCTGCGCCAGCTGGATGAGGAGCGCTATGAGATTACAGAAAAGGGCAGGGAGGACGGAGCCATTACCGAAGACTCCATTGCCTTTACCGTAAAACTCCGGGCAGAGAACGCTGTGGCTCGCTTTAACCGCCAGCTGCGCCGCAGCAGCTTTGTCAAGACCCAAGTGCTGCCCCGGGAAAACGGTGAGTTTTCCGTGATGATGTCCCTGGATGATGAGACCGGCAACCTGATGACCCTGGAGCTGATGGCACCCAACCAGCGGCAGGCGCTCCGTCTGAGCAAGCTCTTTGAGCAAAAGGCGGAGAATGTGTACAATTTAACAATGATGGAACTTTTGGACGAGGAAGAGGAATTGCAGGACTGACACCCCTTGTCGATGCGGTAAAATCGTGCTATAATAATAGTACACCGGAAGACCGGTGATACGAAAGGAGCTGCCGCATATGAAGTTTCAATTTAGTGAGAAGAAAGTCAAGCTGCCCGGTAATGTCCACGCTTATGCTGAGAAGAAAGTAATGAAGCTGGCACGGTATTTTGAGGAGGATGCGGAAGCACTTGTCGTATTTTCTGTGGAGAAGAACCGTAACAATGTAGAGCTTACGGTTCACGGTGCAGGGACCTGGTTCCGCGCCCACGAGAGCACATCGGATATGTTCGCGTCTATCGATGCAGCTGTGGGTACCATCGAGGGCCAGATCCGCAAGAATAAGACCCGCCTTGCCCGCCGCCTGCGGCAGGATGCATTCAGCCGCACCGTGGAGGAGACATCCTTTGCAGCGGAAGAGCCGGAAGATGAGCTGCGTATCGTCCGTGTGAAGCAGTTCAGAATGAAACCAATGACCCGGGAAGAGGCAGTGATGCAGATGAATCTTCTGGAGCATAACTTCTTCGCCTTCCGGGATGAGGATAACGGCGGAAGCTTCGCTGTTGTCTACCGCAGAAACGACGGCGATTACGGCATCATCGACGATGCAGACTGATGAATAGATCCTATAAACGGGAGCCTCTTTCGAGGCTCCCAAAATTTTTTTGAAAAAATTGAAAATAGTTATTGACAATTGAGGATGCGTTTGCTATTATAACCGAGCGCTTCCGACAGGGGGCGCAAAAGTATGCCTCCGGGCGCAAGAAAAATGTTGAGAAAGCGTAAAAAAGTTCTTGACAAGGATTGCGCTGTGTGGTATATTAATCAGGCTCTCCCAAATTTGG
>JAZNQK010000021.1:0-16074 GCA_045590135.1 Faecousia sp. | reverse complement strand
CCACCTTTGCGGAATAAACGGCAACGGCGGGGCGTCTTAAGACCCACCGCCGTTTTGCTGTCAAATTTCACTTTGTCGCGCAGTTGGATAATGCGCAAAGGCTCCCTTGTGTAAAGGGAGCTGTCAAAAATCTATTTGATTTTTGACTGAGGGATTGTGGTGCAGAGTTTACAACACTCCCATCAGCTGCAGGTGGATCCGTAACGCAATCCCCCAGACAAATTGCCTAATATCGGCAATTTGCCAGCCCCCTTTACACAAGGGGGCCATTGGATTGTTCCTCTAACCAGCATCCCCACAAACCGGAATGTATCTGCATATTTATTGCTTGCAATACGCACCCTTTCCTTTTATAATATCCTTATAATAAGGGGAGGGGATATTATGAAAAAATTCCTGAAAAATTACAGCTTTCTGCTTTGTATGCTCTTTGGCATCGTTGCCGGCTGTGTGGTGGGTCTTATCTGGCCGGTTGTAAAGGATGCCCAGGGAAATGTTCTTTCCGACGGCGCAAAAGTTTTGGAGCCTTTGGGTACGATCTTCATCAATTTGATGTTCTGTATCGTTGTGCCGATGGTTTTCTGCTCCATCGCCTCTGCCATTGCCAATATGACCAGCGCCAAGCGTGCCGGTAAAATTATGGGTGTGACCCTTGGTACCTTTTTTTCCACGGCAGCCATCGCGGCTGTGATCATGTACGCAGTTGTGCGGATCTTCCCCGTTGTCCCCACAGGGTATGAGGCTCAGTCCGGCGAGGTGTCCCAGACTCTGGGTCTTGCGGATATGATCGTCAACTTCTTCACGGTTTCTGACTTTTCGGGCTTGCTGACCCGGAAGGCGATCCTGCCACTGATCGTGATGGCAGTGCTCTTTGGCTTCGGTGTGCAGCTTAGTGGCGGCCCCGCCACCAAGACAGCGCAGCTGCTGGAAGACATCACCAATTGCATTATGAAGACTGTTAAGATCATTACTTACTATGCCCCCATCGGCTTCTTTGGCTTCTTTGCATCTTTGGTTGCCACCTACGGCCCGGAGCTGATCGGTGACTACAGCCGCACGCTGATCGTCTATTACGCCCTTTCCTTTGTCTATATGCTTGTATTCTTCCCCATTTACGCCCGTTTTGGCGGAGGCAAGGGAGCTGCAAAGGTGATGCTTGGCAAGCTCTTCAAGCCTGCTGCGGTATCCTTTGGAACCTGTTCCAGCGTCGCTACGATCCCTACCAATATGGAAGTGGCAGAAGAGACCGGTATCAGCAAGGATGTTTCCAACATCGTGCTGCCTATGGGTGCAACGATGCATATGGATGGCTCTGCCATGTCCGCCATCATCAAGGTGGCTTTCCTGTTCGGCTTCTTCGGTAAGGACTTTGGCACCGGTGAGGCGATCTTAGCTATCATTGTGGCGGTGTTCTCTTCTGTGGCAATGTCCGGTATTCCCGGTGGCGGAGGTACCGGCGAGCTGGTGCTCTGCACGCTGTTCTTCCCGGATCAGATGGCGGTGGCTTATCCCATTGCCCTGGCGCTGGGCAATCTTGTTGATCCCCCGGCAACCATGGTCAACGCAGCCGGCGACTATGTGGCAAGCTTTATTGTGGAACGCTTTGTTACCGGCAAAGACTGGCTGCAAAAGCGCCTGAAAAAGTAAGAAAAAGAGCGGACTTCCTCAGGAAGTCCGCTCTTTTGAATAGATTGCTGCACCAGCCCGCAGGCTGGTGCACGATGATAGATCTTATCTTCAGCTGTCGATAACAACACCGTTGGCATCGATCACATAAAGCACGCCGTCAACCATCACAGTGCAGCGCTGCAGCATGGTATACTCCTCGTTGAAGTAGTACTGCTTTCCGCCGATCGTGTTAAAGCCGGATACAGCTGCGCCGTTGCTGCGCATATAGTGCCAGCCAAGCTCCGTCTGCACCCAACCGGTGCGCATAATGCCCATTTCCGTAAAGTACCGGGCGTAGCCGTTGATCATTGCCCAGCCGGTGGTAACAGAGCCATCCTCTTTGAAGTAATAATCCGCACCGTCTTGGCAGAACCAGCCGGTCCGTGGCTTTCCGTCGCGATAGTAGTACCGGGTCTGACCGTCCCAATGCCAGCCATCGGGGATGGATGCTTCCTCCGCCAAAGCAGGAACGCAAGTTGCAGTATCTGCGCCTACATTCAGCTGTACTTCCCAAACGGGAATAGTCTGTCGTTGGATATACATCCGGCCATCCGCAGGCACATTGTTTTCCATTTGCGCTGTCAGTTTTACAGTATATGTATTCTCCGGCACGCAAATTTCCGCTAATAGCGCATTCAGCTGCGAAAAATCAAACATCCGGCTGCCTACAAGCCACTTTTCATCGGCAAGCTGCGTGCCGTCCTCAGAGGAAATCTCCGCCATCACCGAGTGGATGATGCTGCCGGTAGAGAGAAGCTCGCCCTGCAGCTGCCAGGGCTGACCTTCAAGAGCCACGACCTCCGCCGAAGCGTATACACCTTCGGTGTTCACGCGGCTGATGGCCGCGTTCGCAACCGGCAGATATGCGGTGCGGCCGCCGTCCTTTACCTGATAGTATAGCTGATTTTTATCGTTTTTCAGCACAGCTGTGGCGCGGATGACATCATTTTTTCCGGTCTCGCCAAGAAGCACACAGTCGTTTTCGCCGTCCTCACAGGGTTGACTGAATAGTTTTTCCTTGTTTGCCTCGATGAAGAGGTCTGTGCCGTAGGTGGTGCAGTAATCCGTATAATCCCGCTTGCCCAAAACCACCAGACCCTCATAGCGTGTCCAGTCACCGTAAAAGTTTTCAAATTCTTCAATGGTGCAAACCAGCGGATTACCTTCTGCACCGCCGATGGAGGTGCGGAAGCTCTCCACAAAGTAGACCATCCCGTCCAGAATGGCGTGGATGACGATAGCGTGGCCATATCTTCTGCCGGCATTGGTGTTTGTCCACTGGAAGCAAGCGATAAGATTATAGACATCCCGGGTCCCGCCACCGGTAACGGTGTACAGCGCCTCTGCAAGGGAATAGGTATCCGCAGGGTAGGTACGCACCTTATTGCCCATGGAGGTGTACAGCTGCTTGCAGTAGTGGTCAAAGTAATCGTTGCCGTCATAGACCTCCGGGCTCTTGGTGGCGTCCAGCAGCCACAGAGAATAGCCTGCCATCAGACCGCACACACCGTTCAGAGAGGACCGGCCTGTATTATACAGCGTCTTACGGTAGATGGTACGGCACTGCTTTTCCATATCTTCCGGCTTTATAGATGCCGCGCTGGCGGTGGGGGTGATCGCCGCAAATAAAAGCGCTGCGCAAAGCAATAGTGCAAAGAGCCTTTTCCGCATCCGGTCCACTCCTTTCCAAATGTTTCGAAAATGCCCATTAGTTGTATTATAGCATAATTTTTTTAAGATTTCAATATATGCCGGTATTGATCAGAGCCATATAAAGGATGCTGAAAGGGGCGGTACCGTGATTATCCCATTACAAACAGCAGCGGCAGTGCCATAAACATACAGAATCTCTCGGGACTGCAGAGCACCAATTTGCGCTGTGCGTACAGTATTGGTGGGATTGATGGCTACAAGCAGCTTTTCTTTTCCCAGGGTGCGCTGATATACCAGGGGACAACCGTCGCAAAGCAGCGTGAAGTCTGCGCTTTCCTGCAGTACAGGATTTTCCCGGCGCAGCCGGATCAGCTTTCGTACTGTGTTCAGCAAAGAATCGGGATCAGCCTCCTGTGACTGTACGGTGGGTCTGTCAGCAGCCGGATCCTGGCAGATGTAAAGGCTGTCCTTGTCTGCGGTGGAGAAACCGCAGTTAAAAGAATTGTCCCACTGCATAGGCGTACGGGTGCCGGTGCGGTCAAAGCCGCCTTCCACACTTTTCAGCCCAGGCAAATAGCGCATTCCGATCTCGTCTCCGTAATAGATAAACGGCACACCGGGCATAGATAGGATGAAGACATATGTCAGCTTCATCTGTATCTCGTCGCAGTAATGGGATATTCTGGGGATATCGTGATTGCCGGTGGGGATGCAGATCAGCCCATCACCATCCTTCGCGATTTTTGCTGCAGGCAGATAGTAGTCAAAGAATGCCTTTGCGCTGCCTTTGCCAGTTGCAGAAAAATAGGGAGTATCACTATGGAACAGGTCGCAGTAGTGACTGGGGCCAAAGGCCAAAAGGAAGTCCATATCGAAACCGCCGCGCAGCGCCCGGGCAGGATCGCCCCACTCAGCAACGAAAGCTGCCTCCGGAAATTCGTGATGAAGTTTGCTGAAAAAGTCCTGCCAAAGGGCAATGGTCTGCTCCTGGTTTTCATCGTTCTTTACCATAACTCCGGCCATATCGACCCGGAACCCGTCACATCCCTGCCGGAGCCAAAACCGGACGATATCCAGCAGCGCAGCCCGGGAGGCAAGGGCAGCTTTGGAATCCACACTGTGCTGCCAGGGTTCAGTGATCCGGGCGAAGCCGTAGTTCAGCGCGGGCTGACAGGAGAAGTAATTGACACCGCAGCAGCCGTCTCGGTCAGAAACACCTCGCAGAGAGCCTGTAAGACCTTCTACTTTGCCGATATCTGTCCAGATGCAGTCTGTCCAGATATACCGATGGGTAAATTCGTTTTCCTCTGCTTTTATGGAGTCCTTAAACCAAGCGCTTTCCACGGAGGTGTGTCCCGGCACTAAGTCTAAAATGATGTGCATACCGCGCCTATGAACCGCATCAAAGAGCGCTCTCAATTGCTCCAATGTACCGTACCGGGGTGCGGGCGTATAGTAATCAGATACATCATAGCCGGCGTCCCCAAAGGGAGAGGTGTAGCAAGGATTGATCCAAATGGCAGTGCAGCCCAAGCTTTGAATATAGTCCAGCCGCCGGAGGATACCGGCAAAGTCACCTATGCCGTCACCATTACTGTCCTGAAAGGACTGAGGATAGATTTGATAGAATACCGCGTTTTTCAGCCAGTTTTTCATAAGCAGTCTCCGTTAGCCATATACTCTGTTTTTGAGCATATCAAACTCTTCCTTGGTCACACCGCAGCGCACATCTGTTGCCAAAGGCACTAAGAACGGATCCATCGGGTCAGGATCACCCCGCAGATGGGGATTGTTGGACAGTTGACCGGTATGGTCTGTACCGCCGGCAACATACATCCGGTTTACCTGAGCAAAGGCATAGGCCTCCCGGCTGTCAGCTTTGTCAATATCGGGATGATCGATCTCCACGCAGTTAAGACCGTAGCTGTGCAGCGACGGCAGGAGATAAGTCAGCTTATGGGGATGGGCAAGGCTGGCAACACCACCCGCATCCCGGATAATGCGGATCATTTCTCGGGCAGACAGGCGCTTGGTTTCCGGAACATTATCTTGAATTGCGTGCCACTTTTTGTGGAAGACAGGATAGTAGTCTTTCTCCCGCAGAAGCCCTTTTTTTACCATCAGAGCAAATATGTGCTCATTATTGATCCAGCGTCCCTCCGGTGCGTTGTCTTCCACCTCCTGCCAGGTGATATCCTGGATCAGTCCGTTTTTCAAAAGTCCCTGAAAGCGGGTGTAGGTGGATTCAAACATCACATTATGGCGATAACGCAAAAAATCAGCCATTGCAGGATATGTGGGATCAAAATCGTAGGCAACGATATGGGGCACTTCATTGTCCTCAATGCCGTCTGATTCCATACCGAACAGGTACTCCATACCAAATCCGCTGGCAATATCCGGTAGCTCCTTCCAGCTGCCTACATCAAAGTGATCGGTTACGGCAATAGCTCCGTAGCCCATATCCCTGGCAATACGGCAAAGATCAAAAGTGGATAAAACACCGTCAGAGTGCGTGGTATGCAGATGTAGGTTTGCGTATTTCATAGTAAAACACCTCTGTATTAGATGGTTAAATTCCAGTTTATCGCTCCGTTGGATCGATAAACAGTGGATAGTTGATCGTTTTGGTGTCCGCTTTGCGGACCTGTTTAAATCATTTCCGAAGGAAATACCACAACTGTCAACTTGTAAACTGACAATTGCCAATTTGCGCATCCGCGCGTCAAACCGGAATGTATATGCTATTAAAAAAAGGGGCCACTTGTGTGGCCCCTCTCTTGATCTCTCGGGTTAATGAAAATTATTTACCTGCATAACGAGCGTATGCATCGTTATGGATCTTCATCAGGTCATCATAGCCCGGCATCATTTCCATCTCGGATACGAAGATATCCCATTCGGTGTCGATGTCGCGGGTGCCCAGGATGAACTTCTGCAGCTCAGCTACAGAGGTGTCAAAGATGTTCTTACGGTAAGTGTCGAAGATATACTGCTCATCCTCGTTGTAAACCAGGATGGGATCGTGCTTGCCGGTAGCGGCAGGAGCAATTATATCCAGAGCGTTCTGAGTGGCCTCATCGTAGGAAGCCTTGAAAGCATCAAAGTCCTGATACAGACGCAGGCCTGCAACACCTAAACCGGAACCAGCGTACTGGAAGCCGGACTTCCAGAACTTGTTGCCCTCAGAATCTACTTCATAGCTCTCGCCTTCGATGCCCCAGTTGGTGACTTCAATGCCCTCGGGAGAGCACAGCCAGTCAATATAAGCCAGCGCATTTGCCAGATCCTCATCGCTGAGAATTGCGGAAACAGAGAATGCATAGTTGGCGGGGCCTTGCTTTCTGGAAACAGCAGCACCGTGAGTACCCATAGGAATGGGAGCAGCGCCGTAGAGGACCCAGTCTGCGTTGGCATCGACAGCGCCAGCGGTCAGGGCGGGGATACGGTCAACCTTGTCGAAGGTGATGAAGGATTTGTCGGTAGCCAGAGATTCGGTCCACTGCTGAGTATCCATAGTCAGGCAGGAGGGGTGCAGCAGATCTTCCTCGTACAGCTTGCTCAGGAAAGCGATCTGCTCCTTCATCTGCAGGCTGGTCTGAGCGAAGTAGTAGGTCTCGGTATCATGGTTGAAATCAAACAGAGTGTTGTAGTAGCCGGAAGGCTCCAGGTTGCCGCCCCAGCTGTAGCCCCAGGCTTCCAGACCCTGCATATTGCCCTTCATCTGACGCATCACGAAGGGATAGCTGTCGGGATACAGATCCTTCAGCTCAACCAGAGTGTTGTAGAACTCATCCTGTGTGGTGGGGAACTCCAAGCCGTGCTTTTCGAAGATATCACCGCGGTACAGGTAACCCCAAACGGAGGAGTAACCGGTAGCAACGCCGGGAATAGCATACAAAACGCCTTCCGAGGCAGTCCACTTGGAAACATCAGCAGCCCACTGCTCGTCTTCCAGCAGAGCCTTTACATTGGGCATCTGATCCAGATAGTCATAGAAGTTGATGTAAGCACCATCGGGGCCGTAGCTCTGGATAAGGTGCATACCGTTGTGGTAGGTGATCTGGGGAACCTTCTGCTCCGACATAGCAGTGTCATACACAGACGCCTCTTCATACTCGAAGATTTCGACAGTAGCATTGGTAACCTTGTTAATGGCCAGGTTTGCGTAGCAACCGGACATTTCCAGGTCGGTATTGGGAGCTGCCCAAATTTCGATCTTCACGCCATCAGCGGGGTCAAACAGAGCTTCATCACCGGCAGCAGCGGTGGTTTCATCACCGGCAGCAGCAGTGGTCTCGTTGTTGGCACCGGTGGTTTCCTTGTCGCCGCCAGCGGGTGCGCAAGCAGCCAAAGACAAGAGCATAACCAGCGCCAAAAGCATAGCTAATACTTTTTTCATTTTGTTTTCCTCATTTCTTGAAATATTTCAAACAGTGAGAGAACTGTCTGATACGGATTTTGGGGCCCGTTTTTTGCCTCCCTCTTTGAGGGAGGTGGCTGCGCGTAAGCGCAGACGGTGGGAGTGTACTATGAATCGGGCGACACTCCCCCAGTCACGGTTTGCACCGTGACAGCCCCCTCAAAGCGGGGGCAAAGACGGATCGCCTCTGTAATGATGTCTGTTCAGGCCAAAGTGATCTCCACAGCGGCAACGCCGGCAGCAGGGATGGTGATGGTATCGCCCTGGACGCTGACTGTAGTGGAGGCAAACACATCGGGACAGGTCATCATAACCTCAGTCTCGGGATCTGCAGCGATGTATTCCATGGTGATTCCCTTGATAGCAGCACCGCCCAGGTCTACCTTCAGCTGCTGAGCCGAATGCATATCTGTGTTGGCAATGTGCAGGTATACAGTGTTGCCGGTGCAGGAAGCGACTACATCGATAGCAGCGTCGCTGCTGACATCCAGCGCCTGCTTGCCCTGGTGGCGGCCAAACAGACCCATAATGGTAGCAACAGGCTGGAAATAAGGCTTCTTCTCACCCGAATGCAGAGGTGTGGGCAGGATGATGGCGTTACACTGCCATACATTGCCGAAGAAGTCTGCCATGGTGGCGATATCCAGAATGTCACTGTTACGCATAATGGTGTTGTGGCAGCGGGCGTAAGCAACACCGGTCGCCCAGGTGGACATGACCTCGTTGCGGTTTCTGCCGAGGAGGGAGAAATGGCACTCCGTCATCGCCAACCGCTTATCACCGCGAATTTCGCGCATTTCGTCCAGATGTTCCTGCATAGACTTGTGGGCGTTCATCAAGTGGTGCCAGGTGTTATCGAAATCCTTGCGCCAATCGTTGCTGCACAGGGGATCATCCGGTAAGCCGGAGCCGAAGTGATGGTGGAATGCCAGCATATCGATGCCCTCCACCTGATTCATCACCGGCGCCCACAGTTCTTTATTATACTTATGGCGGTCTGCCCAGCCGATAATTTTAATGGAGGGATCCACCGCCTTCATCTTTGCGGAGAAACGGCGGGCAGCGTCAGCGCAGTTATAAACTGTGTAGCCATCATCGAAGTAGGAAGTCTCGTTACCAACCTGCCAATACTTCAGATTGTAGGGCTCTTTCACACCGTGGCTCAGACGCAGGCGATCATCCGGATCGTTACAGTAAGCCACCCATTCAGCAGCTTCATCATCTGTACCGAAGCGGTTAGTGCCATTCTTAGGATGAGACCAGATGGGACGGCCGTCGGATTCCATATTCACCACCATCAGCGGCTCTGCGTTGACACGGCGGCAGAAATCCATAAATTCATGGGTGCCCACCTGATTCATATACACGCCGCCCCACAGGTAGTTGAGCATAGGAATGCGATCCTTCTGAGGACCGACCGCTTCTTTCCAGTGATAGTAGGAAGCGAAGCAGCCGCCGAATCGGACCATGGTAGGAGCAAGCTCCTTGACCTTATCAATAACCTTCTGATGCCAGTCGTTTTCCACAAAGTCCCAGGCAGCGTCCACAGAGCTGTCGCACACGCCCAGAGGCTCCATAAACTGCATATACAGATAAGGAGATATGTCGTGCTTGGGGGTATTTCCGATTTTCAAATTATGTATCATAGAAACCTCCAAAAGTAGTTGTGTAACCTACACAAACAGCATATCATAATCCTTTGAAAATTCAAGCAATATAGCTGACATGTTTTTTGCAGATATGTCGCATTAGCGAAGAAAAAACAAAAAATAGTGTTGATTTTCGAAATATAAGGGAGTATACTGGAGCTATGGAAAAACAACAACAGTTTAAGCCGCTGGATATTTATGCCTTTGATCTGCGGCTGAAGGTGATTCGTGCCGGAGATGTGGTGGAGCTGCCAAACAATGCCAATGAGAATCCACAGAGAAAGGCGATTCGGGGATTTCATACCCACTTTACCTATGAAATCTTTTTTGTCACAGCCGGAAAAATGGATCTTATTACCCGGGAACAGACAAAGACCTTTGAAAGGAAGGTCTTTATTGTACCGCCCAAGACCCACCATTTTACCGACTGCAACACCGATCAATGCTATAGCCTGCTGTTCAGCTTTGAGCAGGGGGAACCCAGCTATCGCCAGTGGCTGCTGGAGGAACGGTTGAAGAAGGAAATCGTGGAAATGCCTATTTCCGAAGATATTTGCTATTATATAAGACGGCTGGCACTTAAGAGTAAGGATCCGGATCCGGTGCGCCATCAGGAATGCACCTATCTTGCCAATCTGATATTCCTGGAGGTATTGGGACAGATGCTGCCGGAGCGGCAGTATGTCCAGCAAGAGGAGACCGGAAGGGCGAAACATATCTTTAAGCTGGAACGGCACTTGAATACCAGCCTGAGTAAAAAGGTGACATTGCAAAGCGTTGCAGAGTATATGCACCTAAGCACCCGACAGGTGGAACGGATCGTGGAACGGGAGTACGGATGTACCCTCGCCCAGCTGGTGGTGGATAAGAAATTAGCTGCTGCGGAGCGCATGCTGAGAAATTCTAATATGAGCATAGAGCAGATCGCGGCGGAATACGCCCTGGGCGGCAGCTATTTCTATACCTTATTCAAAAAGAAGTACGCAATGACACCCCTGCAGTACCGCAAACAGCATCAAAAGACAATGAATAAATAATGTAGAATGTAGAATGGCGAATGTAGAATTATTGTGTTGCCTACGGCAACTATTTAAATCATTTCCGGAGGAAATACCTTGATTCTCAATTCTCCATTCTCAATTCTCAATTTGCGCGACAGCGCGTAAAACCGGGATTTGACAGCCATTATAGCAAAGCCGACAAAAGGTCGCTATCCAAAAGGATAGCGACCTTTTTATCACATATTAAGATATGTGGAGCGGGATGTAAATTACATATCGAAGGGTTCCATACCCAGCACGGGGTGGCCCACATTGCCCAGGTACTCCAGCAGCTGCTCGGGATCTTCCTCGCAGATGGTTTCATCCGCGATCATATCGGTGAAGTTTTCAACACCGTACATTTCCAGAACAGTAGCATCCAGACGCTCGCGCATCTGATCCTTCAGCATCTTGGGCATCCAGACGATACGGCCGGGGCCGCCTTCGGCTGCGATGAACTTCTTGGAAGAGATGAAGTGCTTGCCGTGACCCATAAAGCCGGGAGTCTGCACGCCGCCGCCGGTCATGGAAGCCATTTCAGAGAAGCTCATACCCAGAGGTGTGATGCCTGCATGCTCACGGCAGGTGATGACCACGCCCATAGAGCAGGGCTCAACACCGCAGATACACTCGAAGCAACCGCAGGAGGTCATGGGATCCTGGAACAAGGAGTACAGAGTGATCTTCTCAACAGCACCCTGAGAGTACTTGTTGACAGCCTCGTCCATGGAATCGTAGCGGCCCAGCTTTTCGTCCTGGCAGCCGGTCTTCAGGATGGGCTGGCAAGGACCGTTGGGATCCAGCTCCTGAGTAGCCTTGGCATCCAGCCAGGAGACAGCGCCGCAAAGACCCAGACGCACGAGGGTGACGATACATACATGGCTGGGGGAGAAGGCCTGACACATAATACAGGTGTAGAAGGTGTCCACAGACTCGTCGGTCATGGAAGCCAGTCTTGCATCACGCTTGTTGAAGATCTCATTAGCCTGCGCACGCAGCAGCTTATTCTTGTCAGCATCCACAACGATGGTGACCTGGCACTTGTCCACAACAGCCTCGAACTCGCTCATGACCTTGGCGTACAGCACTTCGCCCAGATGTGCGAACTTAAAGCCAGCCTCGAAGTCAGCCTTGCTGATACGCACACGGATCATATCACGCTGACCGGTGTGCATAACACCTTCGATGCAGTTGATCCAGGCATGGATCTTACGCTCCATAACAGACTCAAAGTCAGCCTGCATAGCCTTGCCTGCTACTTCGATAGTGTAGGACAGGGAGATCTTGGAGCCCACGGGCACTTCGTCGATCTCGGGACCGATGACAGTGATCTTGTGATCCTCCACTTCCTGCATTTCTCTGGTCTGGACCAGCTCGAAGCAGTCCACGCGGGAGCCGTCCACTTCCACCTGCATATCGCCCTTACGGATGATCTCACCCTCAAAAGCGGTAGCGTAGGAAACGGGAATGTCGATCTTTGTGATCTTCAGCTTGATGTCGCGTGCTTCCAGAGAGGTGGCGTTCCACTTGGAGGTGTCCAGCTGCTGGATCAGGCTCTTGGGAACGCGGAACATATTCTCAGTCTCGTTGGAGATAACGGGGAAGCCCAGCTGAATTGCGCCGGCGCCGTAGGAGACGATCTCGTCAGTCAGAGACTTGTAAGCATTGACGAATGCGCGGATGCGATCCATGGTGTACTTGTACAGAGCCTTGGTGTCACCGGGCTGAATAGCACCGAAGATCAGAGCGGCACGCAGAGCAACAGACACAACATGGATAACAGACTGATCCTCGTAGCCCAGAGGCACGACACGGACGCCTTCACCCAGATTCATACCGGAATCAGCGCAGTGCTTGACGGAGCTGCCGGTAAGGGTGACCAGCAGGCCCTGTGCCTGATAGGACTTGGCCAAAGCCACAGTCTCAGCAGGATCTTCAGCGCCACCGATGATAACAGCAACACCGGGGATGTCGCCGGTAACCAGAGGCAGACCCAGGTTACGCACGAATGCGTCGGACAGGAAGCCCATCTCGGGCTCAGCATAAGGCTCAGCACCCTTCAGGTACTTCAAAACCTCCAAAAACTCTGCGCACAGAGCGGAAGCAACGCCGCTGTCGAATGCATCCTGCAGGCGGGGATTGCGGGTCATCATGGTATGAATATCGCTCTCCAGAGCAGCCTTCAGCTCACCCAGGTTGATGATCTTCTTGCCGGTGATGCTGTAATAGCAGGGCAGGTTATAGGCGGTGTTGGGGAAAGCAACAGGTTCAGCTTCGCCGTACTGGGCGATGGCTGCGTCGATAGCGGCAACGGTACGCTCGTAATTGTAATCGTTACCATTGAAAACTCTATCAAAAAGTGTCAACGTTTTTTCCTCCTTGTATAATGATCATTATTCACGATCCAGAATCTCTTTGATTTTGCGGATCTCTTCAATTGCCGAGGGGCTGAAATCGTAGGGCGATTTCCCTTGCCGGTCTGCGTCGATGATCTCGCTGTTGTAGTGGATGAAGCCTAACAGATCTTCAGCGGGGATGGCGCTGCGGATAAATTCCTCATCGCTTTCATCCCGGATCTTATTGGCAACCACCCGGACCTGCTTGACACCTAAGTCAGATGCCAGCCGCTTCACATTGCGGTAGGTCTGTACGGATCGGCTGCCGGGCTCGATCACCACGATAAACTGATCCATATTGGCTGCCGTACCTCTGCCCAAATGCTCCAGACCTGCTTCCATATCCATAATGACCACATCGTCTTTCCGGTAGGTCATTGCAGACAGGATGCTCTTGAGCATCACATGCTCGGGACACACACAGCCGCTGCCGCCCACATCTACAGTGCCCATCACCAAAAGCTTCACGCCGTTAATATCCTTGGAAAAGGTGTCCGGAATGTCGGAGACCTGCGGATTCAGCTTGAAAAACTTGTTGGAGGCGGTGGCACCGGTGCGCTCCTCTACCAGGGTGCGCATCTTGGAAATGGGGACGATCTGGTCTACCTCTTCCTGGGTAAGGCCAAGAGCCAAACCCAAATTGGCGTCGGGATCCACATCGGCAGCAAGAACAGTCCGGCCTTCATCGGCGTAGAGTCTTGCCAGGGTGGAGGACAGGGTGGTTTTACCCACACCGCCCTTACCGGTAATCGCTACTTTCATTTAGAAAAACCTCGTATATTGTCATCGTAGGGCGGGGCCTTGGTCCCGCCGTTCCCAATATGATGCATCTTTGCGGCGGGAGCAAGCCCCCCGCCTTACACTACATAAGGGGAATAATGGCAAACAATGTTATATTAGATACCCAGAGCGGCGCGCTTTGCTTCGATGCAGGCGATCATCTTGTCGCCCAGGGAGTCGATGTCGGTGTCCACAACGAACTTAGCCTCGACCCACTTGTTGACGCCGTTTTCGCCCTGCAGCAGCTCGGTGACCTCGGTAGAGCCCTTGGAGTAGGGATCCACGCCCAGGAAGGTCTCGATACCGGTAGCCACAACATAGTTACCGATGGAAACAGCCTTCTCAGACATCCATTCGGGAGCGCAGCCTACCACGGGGACCTGGGAAATGTTGATGCCCCAATCCTTGGCAATGTCAGATGCCAGGACCATCATACGGGAGATATCCACGCAGGAGCCCATATGCAGCACAGGAGGAATGTTTGCCAGCTCGCAGACTCTCTTCAGACCTGCGCCGCAGTATTCCTTAGCCTGCTCGGGATCCATCAGACCTGCCTTGGCAGCAGCCTGTGCGGAGCAGCCGGTGGTGATAACGATGATATCGTTCTCCAGCAGCTTCTTCATCAGCTCGATGTGGGCAGTGTCGGGACGGACCTTGGGGTTGTTACAGCCGACCATAGCCACAGCACCGCGGATGACACCGGAGTGGACACATTCCACCAGAGGCTTGGTGGTGCCAAACTCGTCCAGCTGGGAGTTGGCAACGGTATCCAGGACCTTCTTGATCGCCTCAACAGAGTAGCCGACTCTTGCCTTCTGCTTCTGAGAGGGGATGTTTACCAGCTCCTGGTTACGGTTCTGGAAATTCTCGATCGCCATCTTCACGATCGCCTTTGCGTTGTCGCCTGCGGTCTCAGCGTGGAACTGAATGAACTCGGAGTCAGGCATACGGGCGATGGGAGAGGTGGTGATGAACTTGGTGTGGAAGCACTTGGAAAGGGGGCCCAATGCAGGGAAGATACACTGCACATCCACAACGATAGCTTCACAAGCACCGGTAAGTACAACATTCTCCTGATTCAGGAAGTTACCTGCCATGGGAATGCCGTGGCGCATTGCAACTTCGTTGGAGGTACAGCATACACCGGAAACGGTGATGCCCTTTGCGCCCAGGCTCTTGGCATAAGCGATCATTTCAGGATCGTTTGCATAGTGCACGATCATCTCAGACAGGGAAGGATCGTGACCGTGGACAACGATGTTGACATTGTCCTTTTCCATAACACCGATGTTTGCCTCGGTGTCAATGGGCTTGGGAGTGCCGAACATAACATCGGAGAACTCAGTGCCCATCATAGAGCCGCCCCAGCCGTCACTCAGGCCGGCGCGCAGAGCCTGACGGATCAGCGCCTCAGGCAGGCTGGAACAACCCATATGGGTCATATGCATAGCGGTAGCGATCTCGCGATCGATAGCGCGGGGCATGATCTCCGCCTTACGCCACAGCTCCTTGGTGTGCTCGGGAGCGCGCTGTGCGAACTTCTGCTCGCCGAAGGGGAAGCCATATTCCAGCAGGCCGATCTCAGCCATCTCGTGAGCCAGAGCGTAAATGTCCTTACCCTCGGTCTCAACGCCCCATTCCTTGGCGATGCGGATCAGCTTTTCAGGATCCTTGACCTGATAGTTGCCGCCTTCCTTGGTCTGGTGCAGGGTGTGCATGATCTCACGACCGTGGTCGGAGTGCGCTGCAGTACCGCCAACGGTAAAGCGCAGATAGTTACGGGCGACGATGCCGTGTACATCACAGCCACAGATGCCCCGGGGGGCTTTGGGGGTGATGCGGCAGGGGCCCATGGAGCAGATACGGCAGCAGGTACCGCCTTCGCCGAATCCGCAGTGAGGAGACTGATTCTTAACACGCTGCTGCCAGGTGTCAGCGCCGACCTTCTTGCCGTTTTCCAGCAAGGAATTGGTGGCTTCTTCCATCTCCTCGACGGTGGTAGTAAATGCCCAATCCTTCAATCTTAGTTCCTCCTAATTGAAATTTCGATCCGATATGCGCAAGGCATACCGGCGCATAGTGTATCAGTATTATTCTACTCATTTAGATGCAGAAAGTCAATTGTAGATTTCCCTATTTTCTGCTTATTTTTCTTATCCGGGGGAGGGGGATTTTGGTGCTTTTGATAGTTTTGTGTGAAAAGGGTGCTGCTATCCCCGCGCAGTTAACAAAATTCCGGTTTAACGCGCTGTCGCGCAAATTGAGAATTGAGAATGGAGAATTGAGAATTAAGGTATTTCCTCCAGAAATCATTTAAATAGTTGCCGTAGGCAACACAATAATTCTACATTCTCCATTCTCCATTCTACATTATTTCAGTTTATCGAGCAGATGTGCCTGCTCGATAAACTGAAATTTAAGTCGGAGGCCAAGCGGTCTTAGGAAGACAATACAGCTTTGCAACT
>JAZNQK010000020.1:0-2090 GCA_045590135.1 Faecousia sp. | reverse complement strand
GAAACCTCAGCGCGAGTCAGAGCGCTCTGAGTGCCCTGACGGCAGTTTGCCAGATGGTTCTTGACCACTTCATGGACAACTGCCTTGTTAACTTCTACGCCAAACACAGCCTCGGAGAGCTCGATCTCACCGACGACCTTGCCGGACATATCCAAAACATTCGTCTTCATTGTTCAAGTTCTCCTTTCCTTAGCCTCTTGCGGAAGCCTTCTGGGGATTTCTACCGGAAGCCTTCTGCGGGTTCTTGCTGATGTCTGCACCGGCCTGCTTGACCTTGTGGTTCTTCACAGTGTTGCGGATGTAGACCAGACCGCCCTTGGGGCCGGGGATGGCGCCGCGGATAACGATCATGTTCAGCTCTGCATCAACCTTAACGATCTCCAGGTTCTCAATGGTGACCTGCTCGTTGCCCATCTGACCTGCACCGATCTTACCGGGGAAGATCCGGGACTGGTGAGAGGATGCGCCCATGGAACCTGCGTGACGGTGGACAGGACCGCCGCCGTGGGTCATGTCGGTGCGGTGTGCGCCGTGGCGCTTGATAACGCCCTGATAGCCATGGCCCTTGGAAATGCCGGTAACATCGATCCAGTCGCCGGCAGCGAAGATGTCAGCCTTCACAACATCGCCAACATTCATGGTAGCAGCGTCTTCCAGCTTGAACTCCTTCAGGTGCTTCTTAGCCTCAACGCCAGCCTTCTTCAGATGGCCAGCCTCGGGCTTGCTGAGCTTGGACTCCTTGATGTCCTCAAAGCCCAGCTGTACGGCTTCGTAGCCGTCAGTTTCGATGGTCTTCTTCTGAGTGACGACGCAGGGACCTGCTTCCACAACGGTAACAGGGATCACCTTGCCGCTCTCATCGAAGATCTGGGTCATGCCCACTTTCTTGCCGATGATTGCTTTCTTCATTGTTTTACTCCTTTTAGGTTATTGGTTGACGCCAAGCATTGGGTCTTGGCTGCCAACATGACCCGTCGCCCGATGCTTTTCAGTGCGGGCAGCGGTGAATTCCCATATTTTATACCGTAGGGCGGGGGCTTGCTCCCTCCGCTATATTATAATGTATAGGAATTACAGCTTTATCTCTATCTCAACACCAGCGGGAAGGTCCAGGCTCATCAGAGCCTCAACAGTCTTCTGGTTGGGGTTGAGGATATCGATCAGTCTCTTGTGGGTTCTGCGCTCGAACTGCTCACGGCTATCCTTATACTTGTGGACAGCGCGAAGGATGGTGATAACTTCCTTCTTGGTGGGCAGGGGGATGGGGCCGGACACGCCTGCGCCGTTGCGCTTTGCGGTCTCGACGATCTTTGCTGCGCTTGCGTCGATCAGCTGGTGATCGTAAGCCTTCAGCCGGATGCGGATCATTTCCTGGTTTGCCATTGTTTGTTTTCCTCCTTGATAAAGCGTACTCAGTTTTCGTGGTACCTGGGTACGGTGAATTGCTGTCCACGCTATCGTGCGTATCATTCCGAGCCAAGAAAAATGGCCGACACAAGGCCGACCCCTTCCCTGCCGCAGCGATATACGCAGCGTCAAACAGAAGCAATTCAGCCGCCCGATGACCGGACATACTCCGCAGAAGTTACCGTTTTGCAACGCAATCTCCTGCATCATCGCAGTGCGCAGCGCAGACTTCGCCTACACGCGCTCGATTATCTTAACACGCACGGCACCGTTTGTCAAGAACATTTTTAGAAAAAATCACAAAATTTTATAATAAATTTCGTTCAATTCGGAGATTTCATTTTTCCGTGTTTCACTCGCCTTGTTCCGGAGATTGCCACGCCAGTTTGCGAACTGGCTCGCAATGACAGGTTAGATTTTGTTGTTCGTTAAACCGGAATTGGACGAACAATTTGTAGGGACAGACATCCTTGGCTGTCCGCGTTCCCCTTTTTTCAGCCGCGGTACGGACTGTCCGGGAGTGATAGTCCCTACAAAGGTATCAATCATAACCACCGGCCGTGCCGGTGGTATGCACAGGCCCCCTTAGGGCCTATTACCAGCTGAGCCTATAGGCTCAGCGAATTATCTTTCGCTTGCGTGTAGTGCCCTACCACCGCAGATGCGGTTCGGTACGCACCGAA